>CAYMGL010000035.1:0-11340 GCA_964389945.1 uncultured Actinomycetota bacterium | reverse complement strand
GACGGCAGCGCCTCGGGCGACATCACGGTCAACATCATCCCGGTCGACGACCCGCCGAGCCTGCAGGCCCCCGGCACGGTCACCTTCACGAACACGGCCGGTGAGGACACCTTCTCCGACCACCTCGGGACACTGACGGCCACCGACCCCGACTCGCCGGTCCTCAGCTACGACGCCGTCGGCGCGACCGGGTCGTCGTGGCGCACCGTCGAGGGCACCTACGCCGACCTCAGGCTGCACACCTCTGGCGCGTACCAGGTGGTGCCGGACGATGCGGCGATCGAGGCCAGGACGACCGCGGCCAGCGAGACGTTCACGGTCACCGTCGACGCCGACGGCCAGCAGGACACCGGCACGCTCACGGTCGACGTCGCCATCGCGGCGTCACCGCCCGGCGCACCGACGATCAGCGCGGCGACCGCCGGCCGCGAGCAGGTCGACCTGTCGTGGACACCCGACCCGTGGCTCGGAGGGTCCGCGACGACGGACTGGGTCATCGAGTTCTCGACCGACGGCGGCACGACATGGACGCCGTACGGCGACGGCACGTCGACGACCACGGCCGCGACGGTCACGGGCCTGGCCCCCGGCGTCGCGCACGTCTTCCGTGTGGCCGGGGTCAACGCCTCCGGCACCGGCGAGTGGTCCGCACCGTCGGACCCGGTCGTGCCCATGACCGACCAGGACCCCATCGGCCTCGCCGCCGGCGACCTCGTCTACGGCGACACGGCGGACCTGTCGATCACCGGCGGGTCGGGCACGGGCGAGGTGACGTACGAGGTCCTCACCGGCCCGTGCCTGCTGGACGGCGCGACCCTCTCGTCGACGCGCGTCGGCACCTGCACGCTGTCGGTCACGAAGGCCGGCGACGCCACCTACTACGCGGCAGACGACAGCGTGACCATCCAGGTCACGCCCCGCCCGTTGACCGTGGGCGGTGCGTCCGTCGTGGCGAAGGTCTACGACGGCACCACGGACGCCGTGATCGAGGGCGCGACGCTGGTCGGCCTCGTCGACGGCGACGACGTCGCGCTGACGGGCGACGAGGACGGACACTTCACCCGCGCCACCATCGGGGACGACGTCGCGGTCGTCACGGCGATGAGGCTCGTCGGCGACGACGTGGGCAACTACACGCTGACCCAGCCCGGCCTGACGGGGTCCATCACCCCACGGGAGCTGACCGTGACCGGTGCGTCGGTCGCGGCCAAGGTCTACGACGGCACGACCGACGCCGTCATCGAGGGCGCCACGCTGGTCGGCCTGGTCGACGGCGACGACGTCGCGCTGGCCGGCCACACCTCCGGCGCGTTCACCAGCGCCGATGCAGGTGCAGGCGTCCCGGTGACCACGGCGATGTCGCTGACCGGCGACGACGCCGGCAACTACAGGCTTGTCCAGCCGGCGCTCACCGGCCGCATCGGCATCCGCGTGCTCGAGATCACCGGCGCGGCCGTCACCGACCGGCCCTACGACGGCACCACGCGTGCCAGCATCGCCGGCGCAACACTGCGCGGCGTGCTGGACGGTGACGACGTGCGCCTCGTCGACCACGACCGCGGCAACTTCGTCGCGGCGGCGGCCGGCGAGGACATCGACGTCGCCACCGCCATGTCGCTGGTCGGCGACGATGCCGGGAACTACGGCGTGCTGCAGCCGACCGTGGCCGGGGACATCACCCGGCGGCAGGTCACGGTGACCGGTGCGAGCGTCGCGACCAAGGTCGTCGACGGCTCGGACACGGCAACCGTGCTCGGCGCCCGGCTCACGGGCGTGCTCGACGGGGACGACGTCTCGCTTCGCGACGGCACCAGCGGCCGTCTGGCGAGCACCGAGGTCGGCGAGGCCATCGCCGTCGCGACCGCGATGTGGCTCGACGGGGACGACGCCGACAACTACCAGCTCGTGCAGCCGGTGCTGACCGGTGACATCGTCGCCGCACCGACCGTCCGCACGTCCGACGACGGCGTGACCGGTGGCGACGGCGGCACGACCGGCGGCACCCCGGACGAACCTGCCGGGCTCCGTGCCGGCGACGAGGTCCACACCGAGCTGTGCAACCTCCAGCCGGGCAGCGAGATCGAGGTGTGGCTCGAGGGCGACGGGGTCGTCACGTCGCTCGGCACGGTCACGGTCGACGGTGACTGCGTGCTCGCGACGGCAGTACTGCCAGCCAGCCTGGAGGCAGGCGACCACGTCCTGACCTTCACAGGGCGTGACCGGGCCGGCGGCGAGGTCTCCATGTCGCGCACGGTCAGCGTGCTCGCTGCGGTCGTGGACGCCGACGACCTGCCCGACACCGGGGCCCCGGTCCAGCGCGTCGCGTTCCTGGCGCTGCTCCTGCTCGCCGTGGGCGCGGTGCTGGCGGCTCCCCGCCGCCGGCCGCTGCGGTGACACCGCGGACGAGCGGTGCCCGGCGCAGCAGCGCCGGGCACCGCCGCTTGCCACCGGCACTGACCGTCAGTTGCGCTTGCGGCGCTCCCGCTCGCGACGGCGCTCGTACTCCTCGAGGTCCAGCCGCATCTGCTGGGTGTCCTGGGCGACGACGTCCTTGGGCATCCGCTTCTCGACCTCACGGACGCGGTCGGAGCCGAACCGGTCCCGCGCCCACAGCCTGACGCGTGCGAGCACGCGCCGCCCTGGCGTGCTCTGCGCCAGCACCAGGCCGATGCCCGTGGCGATCAGCGGGATGCTCCACGGTCCCGGGACGGGAGACAGCAGGATGCCCGCGACGACCATGGCGATGCCGAGGAGTCCTCGCAGGACGCGGGCGAGCATCGGCGTCTCCGTGGTCGATCAGCCGGACCGGTGGTGCCCCGATCGTGCCATGCTCGGAGCCCGAGAGCAGGAGGCGTGCGCCATGACGATCCCCGCGGAACAGGCCGAGCACGAGATCATCGCGGGTCGGACGGCACAGGTCGGTGGGCTGGACATCGTCCGTGTCCTGCCGACGCGGGGGCGTCGGACGGTGGGCGCCTGGTGCTTCGTGGACCTCATGGGGCCCGACGACGCGATCCGGCCGGACCCCATGGAGGTCGGACCACATCCCCACATCGGCCTGTCCACCGTGACGTGGCTGCTGGCCGGCGAGGCCCTGCACCACGACTCGTTGGGCACCGAGCAGCCCCTGCGACCGGGGCAGCTCAACCTCATGACGGCGGGCAACGGCATCGCCCACGCGGAGCTCTCACGCCCCGACGAGCGGTTCCGGGGCGTGCAGCTGTGGGTGGCGCAGCCCGAGGAGACCAGGTTCGGTGACAACGCCTTCGAGCACCACGGCGAACTGCCCGAGGTGGACCTCGGTGGCGCGAGCGGTCGGCTGCTCGTCGGCGAACTGCTCGGCGCGACGTCACCCGCTCGTGCCGACTCGCCGCTGGTCGGCGTGGAGGTGACGGGCCGCGACGGCATCGCGGACGTCCCGCTCGACCCGTCGTTCGAGCACTGCGTGGTCCCGCTGGACGCTCGCGTCGCCGTCGGCGACGAGGTGGCGGGCCTCGGCGACATCGTGCTCCTGGCCGCCGGCGCCGAGGAGGTGCGGGTCGACGCGCACGAGGGTGACCGCTGGCTGCTGCTCGGCGGGGCGCCACTGGGCGAGGACGTGCGCATGTGGTGGAACTTCGTGGCGCGGTCGCAGGACGAGATCACCGAGGCGTACGAGGCGTGGCAGGCGCGTGACGACGACCGCTTCGGGACCGTCGCCGGCCCGCTGGACCGCATCGAGGCGCCCCGACCACCGTGGCTACGGGGCGGGTGAGTCCATCGACCCCGTCGGGACCGCCTGCCGACGCGGGGCGACACCCGCAACGGCGATGGCGGCCAGCAGGGCCGTACCGGGGAGGAAGACCAGGACGCTCGGGATCGGGCCGGTCGCGAGGTGCAGTGACAGGGCCACGGCGGCCACCGCGGCCAGCCGTCGGACCCGGCTCGGACCGGCGCCGCTGAGCTCTGCCACCAGCGGCGCGGCGCTCAGCCCGACCAGGAGCAGGAGGAGGGTCGGGTCCCCGGTCGACAGCAGGAACCGGCTCAGCGCCGCGGCCCCCGCGACGACGAGCAACGGGGCGAGGAGCAGGGTCCGGTCGGGGGAGCGGACCACCTCGGCCTCGGTGATCGGCCGCCACCCGCGCGCGTGCCACTGCTGCGCTGCCTCCAGGCGCACACGGTCCTGCGAGGCGACGAGCCGGATCCTGGCTGCGTGGTCGGCCTCGTCGGTCTCGTCGAGCAGGGTGCGGATGGCCACGGCGTCCCGCAGCAGCTGGTCCGGGGTCCGCGTGTCGCGCACAGCACCTCCTCCCGCTCGTGCGCACCCTACGTCGTGGACGCGTCGGCGTCGCCCCGCCGTTCGGGCCGGGCCGGTGCGGGTTCGGGGCCTGCGCGGCGTAGCCTCCCGCACATGCTGACCCTCCTGCGCAACGCCGACGTCCACGCCCCGCACCACCGCGGGGTCGTCGACCTGCTCGTGGCCGGCGGACGCGTGGTCTGGCTGGGGGCCGGTGACGGTCCCGTGGGGCCGGGAGCCGCCGTCGAGGTGCACGACCTCGAAGGCGCTGTGGTCGTGCCCGGCCTGGTCGACGGGCACGTGCACGTCACCGGGGGAGGGGGCGAGGGCGGTCCGACGACGGCCACGCCGCAGCCGTCCCTGTCGACGTACACGACGGCCGGCGTCACGACCGTGGTGGGGCTCCTCGGCACCGACGACGTCGTGCGGACGCCCGGGCAGGTCCACAGCCGCGTCCTCGCGCTGCGCGACCTCGGGCTGCAGGCCTGGATGCTGACGGGCGGCTACGGCCTGCCGCCCGCGACCGTCACCGGCGACCTCGCCACCGACCTGGTCCACGTGGAGGCGGTCCTCGGCGTCGGTGAGGTGGCCGTGAGCGACCACCGGGGCACCGCTCCCACCAGTGACGACCTCGTGAGGTTGGCGGTCCGGGTCCGGACGGCCGCACTGCTGGCGGGCAAGGCCGGCAGCGTCCACCTGCACCTGGGGGACGGCCGCGCCGGACTCGACCCCGTGCGTGCTGCCGCCACGACCAGCGACGTGCCGGTGCGGCACTGGCACCCGACGCACGTCAACCGCCGCCCCGCACTGCTCGAGGACGCGGTGGACCTCGCGACGGGCGCCGGGGTCCGGATCGACGTGACGGCCTTCCCGGTGCACGGCGTCGACGATCCGGCGGTCGCCGCTGGTCCGGCGCTGGCGCAGGCACTGGAGGCAGGGGTGCCGTCGGAACTGCTGACGTGCTCGTCGGACGCCGGCGGGTCGCTGCCCGTCTTCGCCGAGGACGGCACGCTCGAGCGCCTGGAGACCGCCGGGTGCGATGGCCTGCTCGAGGCGGTGCGCCACCTCGTCGACCGCGGGCACCCGCTGTCGGTCGCCCTGCGACCGGTGACCAGCACGCCCGCCGACCAGCTCGGTCTGCCCGGCGCCGGCCGGCTCGACGTCGGCGGTCCCGACCACCTCGTCGTGCTCGACCAGGACCTCAACGTCGACGGGGTGCACGCCGGTGGGCGCTGGCTCGTCCGCGGTGGGGAGGCCACGACCGACGATCCCTTCTCCGACCCGACTGGACCCCGACCATGAGTCCGTCCCCCGTGCCGCCCGGCACCCAGCGCGGCCACCTCGTCCCGATCGGTGGTGCCGAGGACAAGGAGGGCCACCGCGACATCCTGCGGGCCGTCGTGGAGCTCGCAGGTGGTCGCGACGCCAGGATCGCGATCCTGCCGACCGCCTCCCGGATGCAGGACACCGGCAGCCACTACATCGAGGTCTTCGACGAGCTCGGTGTCGCCGACGCCGTCAGCCTGCCGCTGCGCACCCGCTCGGACGGCAACCAGGACCGCTACGTCCGCGAGCTCGAGCGCGCCACCGGGATCTTCCTCACGGGCGGGGACCAGGTCCGGCTGTCGACCATCCTCGGGGGCACCGACGTGTTCCAGGCCATCCGCCGGCTCCACGCCAGCGGCACCCTCGTGGCCGGCACCTCCGCCGGTGCGGCGATCATGCCGGAGCACATGCTGGCCGGCGGCGAGGCCGGCCCGACGCCACTGCTGACCTCGGCCCAGCTGGCGCCCGGCCTGGGCCTCACCAACGCGGTCGTGATCGACCAGCACTTCCGCCAGCGTGACCGTCTCGGGCGGCTGCTGACGGCCATCTCGTTCAACCCGTTCATGGTCGGTCTCGGGATCGACGAGGACACCGCCGCGTTCATCGGACCCGACGACGTGCTGGAGGTCGTCGGCTCCGGGGCGATCACCGTGGTGGACCCGCAGGACCTCGACCACAGTTCGATGGCCGAGGCCCGCGGCGGCGACCCGGTCAGCCTCCTCGACCTGCGGCTGCACGTGTTGGCCCCCGGCGGCCGCTACGACCTGGCCAAGCGGACCGCCTTCCTCTCCTGACGCCGTTCGCCCCTCCGGCCTACGGTCGTCGGGCAGCCGCCACCCAGGACCACCGTGCACATCCTGTCGACCAACGTCTACGTCGGGCCGAACGTCTACGCCCGCTTCCCGGTCATCCGCCACGTCATCGACCTCGGCCCGCTCGAGCACTGGCCCACCGGGCGGCTGGGGGAGCGGTTCCAGGAGGGCCTGCTCCAGGCACTGCCCGGTCTGCGTGACCACGGCTGCTCCTACGGCGAACCCGGCGGGTTCGTCCGCCGACTGACCGAGGGCGAGGGCACGTGGCTCGGCCACGTGTGGGAGCACGTCGCCATCGAGCTGCAGGCGATCGCGGGCAACGACGTGACCTTCGGCAAGACCAGGTCGGCGGACGCTCCGGGGACCTACGACATGGTCTTCGCGTACCTCGACCGCGAGGTCGGGCTCGAGGCGTCGGACGTCGCCCGGCGCCTGCTGCTGCACCTGCTGCCCGCGGAGGCGGCGGCCGACCTCGACGACGAGCCGGAGAAGCTCGACTGGGACGAGGAACGCGACGACTTCATCCGCTTCGCGCAACGCCGGGCGCTGGGGCCGTCGACCAACTCGCTCGTCCAGGCGGCCCGTGACCGCGACATCCCGTGGCTGCGCCTGAACCGGTACTCGCTGGTGCAGTTCGGCCACGGCCGGCACCAGCAGCGGATCCAGGCGACGATCACCTCCGAGACCCGGCACATCGCGGTCGAGATCTCGATGGACAAGGAGGAGACCCACGACCTGCTGCGGGACCTCGGCCTGCCCGTCCCGATCCAACGGGTCGTGCAGTCGGCGAAGCGCGCGGTGCGTGCCGCCGAGCACATCGGCTACCCGGTCGTGGTCAAGCCGCTGGACGGCAACCACGGACGTGGGGTGAGCATCAACCTCACCGGGCCCGACGAGGTCGCGGCGGCGTTCGAGGTGGCGCTGGACCAGGCACGCGGCAGCAGCGTCGTCGTGGAGACCTTCGTGACCGGCTACGACCACCGCATGCTGGTGGTCGACGGGAAGCTGGTCGCGGTCGCCAAGCGCGTGCCGGGCCACGTCGTCGGTGACGGCAGGCACACGATCGAGGAGCTCGTCGAGATCGTCAACCAGGACCCGCGCCGCGGTGTCGGCCACGAGAAGGTGCTGACACGGCTCGAGCTGGACCGCCAGGCACAGGGCCTGCTGGACGAGGCCGGCTACGACGCCGCGACGGTCCTGGCCGACGGCGAGGTGTTCCACCTCCGCACGACCGCCAACCTGTCGACCGGCGGCACCGCGATCGACCTCACCGACGTCGTGCACCCGGACAACCGCACGATGGCCGAGCGCGCCGTCGGGGCCGTGGGGCTGGACGTTGGCGGTGTCGACTTCCTCACCGACGACATCACGCGTTCGTGGAAGGAGGTCGGCGGCGGCATCGTCGAGGTCAACGCCGCACCCGGGTTCCGCATGCACGTCGCACCGTCGGAGGGCACGCCGCGTGACGTCGCCGGCGCCGTGATGGACATGCTGTTCCCGCCCGGTCGGCCGACCCGCATCCCGATCGCCGCGATCACGGGCACCAACGGCAAGACGACGACCAGCCGGATGGTCGCACACGTCCTCAAGGGAGCCGGCAAGCACGTCGGGCTGACGTCGACCGACGGCGTCTACGTCGACGGCGAACTGACCGTCAAGGGCGACCTCACGGGGCCCGGCGCCGCCCGGATGGTCCTGCGCGACCCCAACGTCGACGTCGCGGTCATGGAGACCGCACGTGGGGGGATGCTGCGCAGCGGGCTCGGCTACTCCAGCGCCGACGTGGGGGCCGTGCTGAACGTCTCGGCCGACCACCTCGGCCTGCGTGGTGTCGAGACCGTCGAGGAGCTCGCCGAGGTCAAGCGGATCGTCGTCGAGGTCGCCAAGGACACCGCCGTCCTCAACGCCGACGACGAGCACTGCCTCGCGATGGCCGAGCACACCGAGGCCGAGCACCTCTGCTACGTCACGCTCGCCGGCGAGCACGCCCTGGTCCGCGAGCACGTGCGGGCAGGCGGGCGCGCGGTCGTCCTCGAGCAGGGTCTGAACGGCTCGATGATCACGATCTACGACAAGGGCGCGCACGTGCCGTTGCTGTGGACGCACCTCATCCCGGCCACGCTCGAGGGCCGCGCGCTGCACAACGTCCAGAACGCGATGTTCGCCGCCGCCATCGCCTACGCGATGGACGTCAGCCTCGAGAACATCCGGCTCGGACTGCGGACGTTCGACACGTCGTTCTTCCAGGCGCCGGGTCGGATGAACCTGTTCCAGGAGCACCCCTTCGACGTCCTCCTGGACTACGCCCACAACCCGGCCGCCGTCGAGGCGCTCACGGCGACCGTCGACCAGTTCGACGTCACGGGTGCGCGGCGGATCGTGCTCGCAGCACCCGGCGACCGGCGGGACCAGGACATCGCCGACATCGCGCGTGCCGTCGCCGGCCACTTCGACCACTACGTCTGCCGCGCGGACGACAACCGTCGGGGACGCGGCCAGGACGAGGTGCCGCAGCTGCTGCGCAGCACCCTGCTGGAGGCCGGCGTCGACGAGGGCGCCATCGAGGTCGTCGTCGACGAGCAGGAGGCGGTGGACCACGCACTGCGTGCCGCCGAGCCCGGCGACCTCGTCGTCGTGCTCGGCGACGACACGACCAGGTGCTGGAAGCAGATCATCCACTTCTCCGCCGACGGCGAGCGTCCCGAGGGCATGGACGACGGCGGGGCCGGCCGGACACCACATGTCGGGATCGGGTCGCTGCTCGGCGAGGGGACCTTCGTGCGCGACCAGCGCGGCGTCCGGGTCGCGCCGGCCGCGGAGGACGACTGAGCATGGAGCTCGTCGAGGTCCGACGACTCACCGGCCCCAACCTGGTGCTGGACTCGCCTGCGGGCGTCATCGACGTGCGCTGTGCCGAGCCGGCGGCGGTCCTCGCCGCGCTGCGCGGCCGACTGGTGGACCACCTCGGTGCGTTGCAGGAGCGCGACGACGCCTGGGAGGCCGTCGGTCGGGAGGACGGGGCGCGCACCTGGCACGAGGACAGCGGGCTCACGTTCGCGGTCGGCGCGCCGGTGGACATGCTGTACGCGACGTGCGCCGTGCTCGAGGCCGTGTGGGACGACGTGGCAGCGGGCGTGCAGCCCGGCGCCGCGGTTCCGCAGGACGCCACCGACGCCGCGGCCGCAGAGGCCGAGGACGAGCGCGACGAGGCACTCCTGCGGCTGCTCGCGGCAGCGCGGGAGCACGGTGTCGCCGGCGTCTGGGACGACGACGAGGTCTCGGTCGGGCTCGGCCGCGGGTCGCGGACGTGGGCCCGCGACGACGTCCCCGACCCGGCCGACGTGCCGTGGGACGAGGTCCACGACGTCCCCGTGGCGATGGTCACCGGGACCAACGGCAAGTCCACGACGGTGCGCATGCTGGCCGGGATCCTGCGCGCGGCCGGGATGGCCCCCGGCAACAGCTCCACGGACGGCATCGTGGTCGACGGTGAGCTGGTCGAGGCCGGGGACTGGTCGGGGCCGGGTGGTGGCCGCACGGTGGGACGCGACCGCCGCGTCGGCGCGATGGTCCTCGAGACGGCCCGCGGCGGCCTGCTGCGGCGGGGGTTGCCCCTGGCGCGGGCCGACGTGGCCGTGGTGACCAACGTCGCCGCGGACCACCTCGGGGAGTACGGCATCGAGACCGTCGACGACCTCGCCCGGGCGAAGCTCATCCTCGCCAAGGGTGTGCGCGACGACGGTGTGCTGGTGCTCAACGCCGAGGACGACCGCCTCGTCGACCGGGCGCCGGACCAGCCCACGGTGTGGTTCTCGGTGGATCCCACCGCGCCCGCCCTGGTCGCGGCGATGGGCGGCGGCGCGACGACGTGGAGCGTGGAGGACGCGACGCTCGTCCGGCGCGGGCCCGGCGGCACCACGTCCGTCGTGGCCGTCGACGACGTCCCGGCGACGTACGGCGGCGCCGCCGCCCACAACGTCGCGAACGCGCTCGCCGCCGCGGCCGCCGCCGCGGTGCTCGGCATCCCACCGACTGCCATCGCCGAGGGGTTGCGGTCCTTCCTCCCCGACGCCGACACCAACCCCGGCCGCGCGAACCGCTACGAGCTGGACGGCGTCACGGTGGTCGTGGACTTCGCGCACAACGTGCACGCGGTGCGGGCGATGGCCGGGCTGGCCAGCTCGCTCGACGGTGAGCGCACCTGTGTCCTGTTCTCCCAGGCAGGTGACCGTCCCGACGACGCACTGGACGATCTCGCCGGCGCGGTCCACGCGACAGGCCCGGACCACTACGTGGTGGCCGAGGTGCCGAAGTACCTGCGCGGTCGTGAGCCGATGGAGGTGCCGCGTCGCCTGGCCGCGTCGCTGACGGCGCGTGGCGTCCCCGCCGACGCGATCGAGGAGGCGCCGGACGCCGTCGTCGGCACCGAGCTGGCCCTGGCGTGGGCGCGTCCGGGTGACGTCCTCCTGCTGCTGACGCTGCAGCACCGGGCCGAGGTGGACGCGCTGCTGCGCGAGCGTGGCGCCGTGGTCGTGGCGCACCAGTAGGGTCGACCACCCGCGACCCACGAGGCCGTCATGCCCGAGCTCGGTGACCTCATCCCCACGGCGTTCGACGCGCACGGCTCGTCCTTCGTGGCGGCCCTGCGCCGCAGTGCGCCCGACGAGCTGCCGGCACTCCTGCGCGGCGACCTGCCCGACGAGCTGCGGGAGCACCTGGTCCACGGCACCACGGTCATCGCGATCCGCTACGGCGGGGGCGTGATCGTCGCGGGCGACCGCCGTGCGACGGCCGGCAACATCATCGCCCGCGGTGACATGCGCAAGGTGTTCCCCGCGGACGAGTGGTCGGCCATCGCGATCGCCGGTGCCGCCGGGCCGGCGATGGAGCTGGCCCGGGTCTTCTCGATCGAGCTCGAGCACTACG
>CAYMGL010000034.1:10856-15787 GCA_964389945.1 uncultured Actinomycetota bacterium | reverse complement strand
CATCACCGGCCGCTCGAACTGCGCGACGACCTCGCGCATGATGTGGATGGCCTCGGCCTCCAGCTGCTTGAGGTGCGTGCGGCGCAGCCCGGTGATGCCGGTGCCCTCGACTGTGGTCTCGCTCACGACGGAGCCCCCCGGGAGGATCGGTACCCGGGAGGCTACGCGTCACGACGGCGGGCCCCGAAAGCGACGGGGCCCGGCGTGCGATCAGTAGTAGTGGGCGCGCCCACCGACGGCGTGGCCCATCCGGCCCGCGACGTAGAGGATGACGCCGACGACCAGCAGGATGGTGCCGATGGTGTTCAGGATGCCGATGCCGAACAGCAGCCCGAGGATGAGAAGGATCAGGCCGAGCGTGATCATGATGGCTCCAATCGTGGGAAACGCTCACTGGAGGAAGTGCCCCGACCTCGCGGTGCGCACACGCTCAGTGCCGACGCAGGGTCACGTAGAGTTGCGTGCGCGTGCCGTCTGACGAGGGAGCCCAGCGATGCGCATCGGCCTGCCGACGGAGATCAAGCCCCAGGAGAAGCGGGTCGCGCTGACCGAGAGCGCGGTCGAGGAGCTGGTCCGCCTCGGGCACGACGTGCTCGTCCAGTCGGGGGCCGGTGGAGGGATCCGGGTCGACGACGATGCCTACGCGGCCGTCGGCGCGACGATCGTCGACGGCGCCGAGGACGTCTTCGACGAGGCCGAGCTGGTCGTCAAGGTCAAGGAGCCACAGGCCTCGGAGCGCGCGATGCTGCGTCGTGGGCAGACACTGTTCACCTACCTCCACCTGGCACCGGACAAGCCGCAGACCGACGAGCTGCTCGAGTCCGGCGTCACGGCGATCGCCTACGAGACCGTGACCGACCGCAACGGCCGCCTGCCGCTGCTCGCGCCGATGTCGCAGGTCGCCGGCCGGCTGTCGATCCAGGCGGGCGCCCATGCCCTGGAGGCACCCCAGGGCGGCGCCGGGATCCTGCTCGGTGGCGTGCCGGGCGTCGGCAGCGCGAAGGTCGTCGTGATCGGCGGCGGCGTCGTTGGCGTCAACGCGATCGAGATGGCCATCGGCCTGGGTGCCCAGGTGACGGTCCTCGACCGCGACCTCGCCGTGCTCGACCGGCTGTCCCACCGCTTCGGTGCGTCGCTGGAGACGATCTACTCGACCGCCTACATGCTCAAGGAGCGCGTGCTCGCTGCTGACCTCGTGATCGGCGCGGTCCTCGTGCCGGGCGCGAAGGCACCCCACCTGGTGACCGAGGACATGGTCCGCGACATGAAGGCCGGCTCGGTGCTGGTCGACGTCGCCATCGACCAGGGCGGCTGCTTCGCGACCTCACGCGCGACGACGCACCAGGACCCCACCTACGTCGTCGACGACGTCGTCCACTACTGCGTCGCCAACATGCCGGGCGGCGTCCCGATCACGTCCAGCCACGCGCTGGTGAACGCGACCCTGCCGTTCGTGATCGACCTCGCCGAGAAGGGGCCCGAACAGGCGCTGCGCGACGACCCGCACCTCGCCAACGGCCTGAACATCCACGCCGGCATGGTCACCGAGCCCCACGTCGCCCGCGACCAGGGCCACGACTACGTCGACCCGATGGAGGCCCTGGCGAAGGCGCCGATCCACTGAGACGGGCCGCGCGCGCGTCGCGGGACGTGCCCGCTCGGCCACCCGGTGTTCCCGGTGGCCGTCGATAGGATCCGGCGGGCTCGGGAGGTGTCGTGGCAGCGACGAAACAGGCGCAGCGCCCGCAGCCGGTCTCGGTGCGGGAGCGGCCCGTCGGGCTCGGCCTCGTCCTCGTCGGCCTGGCGATCGTCTACGTCGTGCGCGCGCTCAACGACGGCACCGTGTTCATGGGCGACGCGACGCGGACGTGGGGCACGCTCTTCGTCGCGCTGAACGTGCAGGCGATGCCGTTCCTGGTCCTCGGCGTCACGGTCAGCGGCGCGATCGCCGCCTGGCTGCCACCCGAGGCGCTCGCACGCCTGCTGCCGACGAACCGCGCCGGCGCCGTCGTCGCCGCGTCGGGCGCGGGTGTGCTGCTGCCCGGTTGCGAGTGCGGGTCGGTCCCGATCTCGGGCCGGCTGGTCGCGCGGGGGGTGCAGCCGGCCGCGGCGCTGGCGTTCATGCTCGCGGCCCCGGCCATCAACCCGGTCGTGCTCGTCGCGACCTGGGTGGCCTTCCCGGGGGAGCCGATGATGGTCGTCGCCCGCTTCGTGGCGTCGCTGGCCACGGCCGTCGGCGTCGGCTGGCTGTGGCTGCGCCGGGGTGCGACCGATGCCCTGGTGGAGCGGGCACAGGCACGCGTGCAGGACCGCGAGACGCCCTGGTCGACGTTCGTGGCGACGGCGACCCACGACCTGCTGCACGCCGGGGGCTACCTGGTCGTGGGCGCCGCCATCGCTGCGACGGTCCAGGTGCTGGTGCCGCGGTCGGTGATCGACGTCGTGGCCGGCAATGCCGTCCTCGCGGTGGTGACGATGGCCGCCTTCGCGATCCTGCTGTCGATCTGCTCGGAGGCCGACGGCTTCGTCGCGGCGAGCCTCACGCAGTTCTCGTTGACCTCCCGGCTGGTCTTCCTCGTGGTCGGCCCGGCCGTCGACCTCAAGCTGGTCGCACTGCAGACCGGCTTCTTCGGCCGGGACTTCGCGCTGCGCTTCGCGCCCACCACCGTGGGTGTCGCTGTCGTCTGCGCCCTGGTGGTCGGGGGGGTGCTGCTGTGACGAGGATGGCGATCGGTGGTGCGCTGACCGTGCTGGGCCTGACCCTTGCCTGGCTGGTGTCGGTCGACGGCCACCTCATCTTCGTCAAGCAGTCGTTGACGGTGCCGCTCTACCTCTCGACCGCGGTCCTCGTCGTGCTCGGCGGGATGACCCTGCGGGGTCGGGACGGTGGTGCGGCGCCGCTCGCCGACGGCGCCGACGACCACGACGGGCTCCACCACGGGCACGTGGGCCACGGCCCGCGCATGGGCATCCTGCTGCTGGCCCCGCTGGTCGTGCTGCTGCTGGTGCCGCCGACGGCACTGGGTGCCTTCGCCGCCAACAACGGGGCGGCGAACCGGTTCGTCTCGGTGGCGACGCTCGAGGAGCTGCCTGCGCCCGGTGCCGACGGTGCTGTCGACCTGGTCCTGACGGAGGTGGTCTCGCGTGCCCTCGCCGAACCGGCGTCGATCGACGGGGTCACCGTGCGTACCGAGGGCTTCGTGGTCGTCGACGACGACGGCTCGGGTGGCTACCTGCTCAGTCGCTTCGCCATCGGGTGCTGCGCGGTCGACGCGACGCCGTTCCAGCTGCTCGTCCGCACCGACGACGTCCCACCCGAGGAGGCGTGGGTACGGGCCGACCTTCGCTTCACCGGCGAGGTCGTCACCGCCGACGGCACCCCCCTCCCGGTCTTCGACCTCGTCACCCAGGAACGCATCACCGAACCCGTCGAGCCCTACCTCTACTAGGAGCATGGCGGGTCGCCGGGGCCAGCCCGCCCTGGTCGTCGCACGGGCCAACCGCTGAGGGTTCTCCACCCCGTTCCGCAGCCGGCGCCAGCCAACCCGGGGGGTCGCAGGGGGGCGGAGCCCCCTGAACAATCAGTGCATGTGGGGCTCGTCGACCATGAGTTCGCCGCCCGGGAGCTCGTGGAGGTGGCCGCCGTAGGCCTCGGTGAGGTGGTCGGGTGTGAGGACCTCGTCCGGGGGGCCGCTGGCGACGACGCGGCCGGCCAGCAGGACGACGTGGTCGGCGGCCTGGGCGGTGTGGAGCTCGTGCGTGGTCATGATCACGGTCCGGCCCGCGGCGGTCTCCTCGCGCAGCACCTCGCTGATCCGGTCGAGACTGGTGAGGTCGAGGCCGGTCACGGGTTCGTCGAGGAGCAGCAGCTCGGCCTCCTGCGCGAGTCCCTGTGCGAGGTAGACGCGCTGCCGTTGGCCACCGGACAGCTCGTCGAGGTGGCGGGCGGCGAGGTCGGTGATCTCCATCCGCTCCATCGCGGCCTCGACGGCGGCACGGTCGGCGTCGGTGAAGCGACGGAAGGGCCCGCGCTCGCGGTACCGACCCATCCGCACGACCTCGGCGACGGTGACCGGGAGCGCGCCGTTCACGACGGTGGTCTGCAGCACGTGGGCGACCTGGTGTCGTCCCGGTGGTGCGCCGCACACGGTGAGTTCGCCGGCCGCGGGCTCGTGCAGTCCGGACATCGCGCGCAGCAGCGTGGACTTGCCCGATCCGTTGGGTCCGATGACGGCGGTCAGGCCGCCAGCGGGGAGGTCGAGGTCGGCCTCGGCGACGGCGACGACGTGGCCGTGCGTGAGCCGCAGGCCGCGAGCCTGCACGACCGGCGCGTGGCCGGTCGGGTCGTGTGGTGTGACGGGGGTGGTGATGCCGGGCTCCTCGTGGGGCGAGTCTCGCAGGTGGGTGGCGGGATCGCAGCCTCCATGAGGGTGCCACCAACTGATGGGGTTGATTGTGAGAATCATTCCTAATACTATCGTCGTCCGTTCCCCCCCGTCACGGTGTCGCCCATGTCCCGTCACTCCGCCCTCCTCCCGGCCGTCGTCGCCGCGACGGCGCTGGTCGCCACGGCATGCAGTGCCGGCGACGCGGCGTCGACCGCTGTGGACGAGCCGACCGTCCGGGTCGTCGCGACGACGTCCGTGCTGGGTGACGTGGTGCGGTCCGTCGTCGGTGACGCGGCCGAGGTCGAGGTCCTGATGGAGCCCGGGGTCGACCCCCACACCTACGCCCCGTCCGCACAGGACGGCCTGACGCTCCGTGAGGCGGACCTGGTCGTCGCGATCGGTCTGGGGCTCGAGGAGCAGCTCGGTGACGTGCTCGTGGCCGCCGAGGAGGACGGTGCGCAGGTGCTGCGGGTCGGGGAGCTCGTCGACCCGATCGAGGCCGGCTCGACCGCGCACGATGACGAGGACCACGGCGACGAGGAC
>CAYMGL010000034.1:0-10756 GCA_964389945.1 uncultured Actinomycetota bacterium | reverse complement strand
GACGAGGACCACGGCGACGAGGACGAGCACGCCGACGAGGAGGACCACGGCGACGAGGGCGAGCACGACGACGAGGGCGAGCACGCCCACGAGGGTGGGTTCGACCCGCACGTCTGGCTCGACCCGGTCCGGGTCGGTCGCATCGCCGAGGAGGTGGCGATCGCCTTCGGCGACGTCGTGCCGAGCGAGGCCGCGACGGTCACCGCTGCCGCCGAGGCGTACGTGCAGCGCATGGCCGCTCTCGACGCGGAGCTGCAGGCGGTCTTCGACGAGCTGCCCGGGGACCGGCGCAAGCTCGTCACCGACCACGACTCGCTCGGCTACCTCGCTGCGCGGTACGACCTCCAGGTGGTGGCGACGGTCGTCCCCGGCACCACGACGGCGGTCGACGTGAGCGCGGCGGCCTTCACCGAGCTCATCGAGGTGCTCGAGGAGACGGGGGTCCGGGCGATCTTCGCCGAGACCAGCAGCAGTGACCGTCTCGTCCAGGCCCTGGCGGCGGAGGTCGGCGAGGTCGCCGTCGTGGAGCTCTACACGGGCGCGCTCGGCGAGCCGGGGAGCGGCGCGGACACCGTGGAGGGCATGCTGCGGACCGATGCCCGACGCATCGTGGACGCGCTGGCCTGACCGCCGCGGCGCGGCCTCGTCCCCGTACCGTCAGCAGGACCCTCGACCGGAGTCGCACGTGGAGTTGCTGCTCGACCCCTTCACGTGCGAGGCGTGCGCGTTCCTGCGACGTGCCCTGCTCGCGGGTGGGCTGGTGGCCATCTCCTCGGCCGTCATCGGGACGTGGGTCGTCGTGCGGGGCCTGACGTTCATCGGGGACGCCGTGGCGCACGGTGCGCTGCCGGGCATCGCGATCGCCTTCGTCCTCGGCGTCGACCTGTTCCTCGGTGGTGCCGTCGCGGCGATCGTCATGATCGGGCTGATCGCCTTCGTGTCCCGGCGGTCCACGCTGGGCGACGACGCCGCGATCGGCCTGCTGTTCGTCGGCATGCTGGCGCTGGGCATCGTCGTCATCTCGGCCGAGGGCGCCTATGCCGGCGACCTGACGGCGATCCTGTTCGGCGACATCGTCGGCGTGACGGCCTCCGACGTCTGGGCGGCCGGTGTCGGGGCGGTGCTCACGATCGTCGCGACGCTGCTGCTGTACCGCCCGTTCCTCGCGGTCTCGTTCAGCGAGGACAAGGCACAGCTGCTCGGGATGCGGCCGCGCATCGCGCACTTCACCCAGCTCGCGCTGCTCGCGCTCGTGATCATCGCGAGCTTCCGGACGGTCGGCACGCTGCTCGTCTTCGCGCTCATCGTCGCACCGCCGTCCGCTGCGGCCCAGCTCGCACGACGTGTCCCGGGGACGATGGCCCTCGCCGCGCTGCTCGGCGTGCTCGCGGTCTACCTCGGCCTCGTGATCAGCTTCCACCTCGGCCTGGCCGGCTCGGCGACGATCGCGCTCGTCGCCGTGGTGCAGTTCTTCGTGGTGGTGCTGGTGCGCGACGGCGTCCGCGCGCTGCGTCCCGCGGCCGCCTGACCGTCAGGCGCAGTCGGCGCACGTGCCGAGCAGCTCCAGCCGGTGCAGCTCGGTGCGGAAGCCGTGGCCAGCGGCTGCGTCGTCGATGGCGACGTGCATCGCGGTCTCGACCTCGGGCGCGACGTCGATGTCCTCGATCGTCCCGCACGTCGTGCACACCAGGTGGTGGTGGTGTTCGCCGGTGACGTCCTCGGCCAGCTCGAAGCGGGCCACGTCGTCGGTGCTCGACAGCCGGCGCACCACGTCGTGCTGCTCGAGCACGCCGAGGTTGCGGTAGAGCGAGCTCTGGGACATCGACGGCTCGGCGTCGAGCAGCTCGGCGATGGAGTGGGGGCGTTCGAGCTCGTGGAGCAGGTCGACCAGCGCGCGGCGTGCCTCGGTGTAGCGCTGCCGCCCGCGTCGGAGGCGGGTGGCGACGTCGTCGTGCAGGGCGGTGTCCATGCGGCAGACGTTATCACCCATTCCGAGAATGCTCGGGAATGCCTGGGCCCCGGCTCGTGCCGGGGCCCGGTGGCGGTGCGTGGTCAGGCGGTGCGTCGACGGTGCAGCACGGCCGCCGCGGCCAGCGCGAGGCCAGCGACGACGAGGGTGCGCGTCGGGGCGCCGTCACCTGACGGGGCCGGCGCGATGCCGAGGGCCTCGAGCTCGGCCACGGTCATGGCGCCGTCACCGACCGGGCTGTCGGCCGTGTAGGTGCCCGTCGCCTCGGCCCCGGTGATCTCGATGATGTCGAGCCCGCGGGCGTAGTCGCTCACGTAGACGATGCTGTCGGTGACCCACTGGGCCGAGCCGGTGTAGGCGTCGGCACCGAGGAACCAGCCGAGCTCCGTCATGTCGCTCTGCCCCTCGGCGTCCAGCGGCGGGACCTCGACGAACCGGACCCCGCGGTTGTAGTAGCCGACGACGAGGCGGCCGCCGTCCTCCCAGCTCGGGTCGACCTCCATCCAGTGCGCGCAGTAGAGCACGTGCCCGGGCGCCTGCCCGTCGAGGAAGATGCCCTCGCCGGTGGCGTCGTAGGCGTCGACGAGGCGGAAGTTGACGGCGTCGCGGTCGGCGCCGAACACGGCGGTGGCGGCCTCCTCGCGTGCGGTGCCCTCGGCGACGAGTGCGTCGTAGCGGCCCAGTGCCTCGCGGACCTCGCGGGCGTCCCAGGTCTCGATGACGGAGTTCTCGCCCTCGCAGTCCGAGCCGGCGAGGTTGGTCGTGCCCGAGGGTGCGATCTCGGTGCCCATGACGAGGAAGTCGTCCTGGCCCCCGCGGGCCCACTCGACCGAGTGGTAGCCGAGCGAGGGGAACTGACGCAGGGGCACGAAGCCGGCGTGGTCGTCCTCGTCGACGCGAACGAGCTCGATCGGGTTGGCGGGGTCGGTCGTGTCCAGCAGGACCGGCTTCGCGCCGGCCGACATCACCAGGCCGGGCCGGATCTCGGTGAGGTCGTGGGTGTAGTTGCCGTCACCGAGCTGGGTCTTCCAGCCCTCGATCTGCTCGGGGTTCGCCGGGTCGGTCAGGTCGACGATGTTGTCGCTGCGGCCGTACGCGTAGGCACAGCCGTTGTCGTCGGACGGGTCGGCCGGGTCGCCGATGTCGGTGACGCAGACCCAGGTGTGGTCGGTCGCGCCGTGCACCGCGAGCACCTCGAGGTTCGCCGGGTCCGCCACGGAGATGACGTGCATGCCACTGCCGGCGTCACTGCGACCGTCGACGAGGACGATGGTGCCGTCCGTCGACGGGTCCTCCTGCGCGAGGGCGGCACCCGTGCCGGACTGGCCCTGGTTGACCAGCACGAAGTCGAGCAGCTCGGGCGCCCGCGGGTCGCTGACGTCGTAGGTGAACAGCCCGCGGGGGTCGGTGATGACGTAGAACTCGCCGCTCTCGTTCTCGGTCAGGACGCCACCAGCGCTGCCGGCGTGCTCCGGGAACCGGGCGACGAACCCGACGTTGTCGGTCGCGGCGTGGGTCAGGTCGACGGTGAGCGGTGGCAGGACCGCCGACGTCGGGTGGGCGGCCGCGGGCGCGGCGAGACCGACGGTCAGGGCGACGGTGGCCAGGGCAGCAGTCACGGGACGGCGCACGGAGGGCTCCTCGGAGATGGTCTGCACGGGTGCTTCGACGCACCCGTGCGCGACTCCTCCCTCCAGCGCGGTCGTTGCACACCGCTCGGCACCGCGGGCTACAGGAGCTCCGTCGCCAACAGCTCGAGGTGGGCGAGGTCGGTGACGTCGATCGTCTGGAGGTAGACGCGCTCGCAGCCGACGGCGGCCAGGTCGTCCAGCCGCTCCCGGGCCTCCTCGGGCGTCCCGCAGACGCCACCGTCCCGGAGCTTGTCCGGGTCGCCGCCGATGGCCTCGGCGCGACGCACGAACTCCTCCTCGTCGGCGCCCACGACGCACCGCTGGGCGTTGGACCAGACCAGGTCGTCGGGGTCGCGGTCGATCTCCTCGCACGCCGCACGGACGATCGCCGCCATCTCGTCGAACTCGTCCGGTTCGAAGAAGACGCCGTTGTACTCGTCGGCGAAGCGGGCGGCGATGGCGGGGGTCCGCTCCTTCCCGCTGCCGCCGATGATGATCGGTGGGTGCGGGGTCTGTGCGGGCCGTGGCAGGGCCGGGTTGCCGGTCAGCGTGTAGTGCGCGCCGTCGTACGAGAAGCGCTCACCGGCCGGGGTGGACCACAGGCCGTGGAGGATCTCGACGTACTCGTCGCGGGCGTCGACCCGGTCGGGTGTGTCGGGGAACGGGATGGACATCGCGGCGTGCTCCTCCTCGAACCAGCCGCTGCCGAGCCCGACCTCGACGCGCCCACCACTCATCTGGTCGACCTGCGCCGCCTGGACGGCGAAGTGGCCGGGCCAGCGGAACGTCGCCGGGGTCACGAGGGTGCCGAGGCGGATCCGCGTGGTGTCGCGCGCGAGCCCCGCCAACGTGGTCCAGGCATCCGTCGGCCCCGGCTCGGGGCCGTGGTCGCCCATCGTCAGCAGGTGGTCGGAGGTGAACCAGCCGTCGAAACCGAGCTGCTCGGCGGTCTGCGCGTGTCGCCGCAGCTGCTCGTAGGTCGTGCCGAGTTGTGGCTCGGTGAAGATCCTGAGCTGCACGGTTGCTCCTGCGTGGTGGGGTTCCCGGTCTAGCAGTCGTCGCTGCCGGAGTTCTCGTTCGGACGGTCGGGGATCGACGTGTCGACGACCTCGAGGTGCACGTGTGGCCAGTCCTGCGGTCCCGAGAGGTCGTCCACCTGACTGCGGAACGGGAGCGGGGTCGGTCGTGGCGCGACGACCGTCTCACCGGCGACGACGCGGTCGCCGGCAGCCACCTGCACGCCGTCGATGTGCAGCAGCTTGACCTCGATCCCGGGCCGCTCGTCCGGCTCGATCACGAGGAAGTCGTCGAGCTCGTCGCAGTAGAGCGTGTACGTCCCGGCGCGCTTGACGGTGCCGGTGACCGGGGCCCGCAGCTCGGTCGAGGGGTCGACGACGATGTCGGCGGCGCTCCGCAGCGACGTCCCGCGTTCGCGGCTCGGCAGCACGTCGACGGGGACCGGCGGGTCGGCGACCGGTGCGAGGTCGCGGGCGCCGTCGTGGTTCGACTGGTGGAGCCCGACGAGCTCGGTCCGCGCGGAGGGAAGCCGTATCCCGATCCCGTCCCAGGCGAGCACCTCGGCGTACGGCGACGGGTCCGCGGCGACGCGGACGGGTGAGGGCGAGGGTGACGGTGACGGCGAGGCGGGTGCCGAGGGCGGAGGGGGTGCCGAGGACGTCGATGCGGACGGGCTGCCGGGCGCGGCCACCGGCGGGTCGTCGAAGCCGACGGGGTCCTCGACGGGTGGCGTCGTGGCCGTGCTGCAGGCGGCCGAACACAGCACCAGCAGCGTTGCGGCCAGCCGTCGACCCCGACCACGCACCCGGTGGCACCTTCCGTCGCCCGGTGACGACGGTACGAGGCGACGGCGACGGCCCGCCACGAGGGGCGGGCCGTCGGGCTCGTGCGTGGTCAGAACGGGAGGCAGTCGGCCTCGGCGGCCTCCTCGGCGGTCGCGACCGCGTCGGGCTGGCACGTGAACGAGAGGGTCGCGTCGTACTCGGCACCGTCGTAGAGCAGGCGGCCCTGCGCGTCCGGCGAGGTCGGCACCAGCATGACCTTCAGCTCGTACGTCGGGTCGAGCCCGGCCGCGGGGACCGCGACCTCGAAGGTGCCGTTGCCGGCCGGGAGGTTGGCCGTGGTGACGGCGTGCGGCGGGACGTTGGCCTCGTTGCAGCCACCGCCGGTGTCGGTCCAGAGGCGGACCTCCACCGTGCCGCCGAGCCCGCCGACGACGTCGATGCTGAGCGTGGCGTCGCTCGCGATCGTGCCCTCGCCCACGTAGCCGGTCCAGGTCGGGAACAGTGCGTTGTCCGAGCACTCCCCGTTGGGCCCACCGACGTAGTTGAGGAACTGCCGCGACTGGAAGTCGCCCTCGGCCGGCGTCGTGTCCATGACCTGGTTGCCGGACGTGGCGTAGACCTCGTCGTCGGTGTAGGCGGTCCCCTCGTCACCGTGGAGGTGGAACACGAAGTCGATCGGGTCGGGGACGACCTGCTCCGTCGTGCCCTCCTCGGCGGTCGCCGTCGCCTCGCCGTCGGCCGTCGTCTCCTCGAGGGCGGCGGGTGCGAAGGCGAGCAGGCTCAGCGGCAGGACGGCTGCGAGCAGGACGGGGGCGATGCGGCGCATCGGGACTCCTTGCGGTGGGTGCGAGCACCTCGGGAGTTCGCCCTCGCACGACGCGGCTCCTGCTCGGCGGCAGGGTCGTGCGCTCGGCGTCCGGCCGTCCGGGAGGGCGACGGCGTCGTGTGGCGGTGCCGTCGCGGTCAGTCGTCGGTGGGCGACGCGGGTCCGTCGTGTCCGGTGAGGTGCCGGTCGCGCAGGAAGACGCGTCCTGCGAGCTCGGCGGCCTGGACCCGGTTGTCGACACCGAGACACTCGAGCAGGGCGTCGACGTGCCGCCGAGCCGTCCGCTCGGAGACGAAGTGCCGCTCGGCGATGGTGGCGTTGTCCAGGCCGTCGGCGACGTCGCGCCACAGCGCGAGCTCGTCCTCGTCGAGGGCCGCGAAGCGGTCCTCGAAGGCGTCGGCGAGTCGCCTGGCCGCGAGCGCGATGTACATGGCCGGTGCGACCCCGAGGCCGTGGACGGCTGCCTGCACCGCGTGCGCCACCGCGTCGGCGCCGACCGTCTCGTCCACGAGGCCGATCGCCCCGTCGGCGAGCAGCCGGATGTTGTGCTCCGCGTCGGCGGCGTCCGCGAGGAGGACGATGGCCATGTCCCGGTGGCGCGCCGCCAGGTCCGCGACGGTGACCGTCTCGTCGGTGAGCGACGGGTCGAGCACGAGGACGTCGGGGACGACGTCGGTCGCCGCGAACCGGGGCGGTTCCGTGGTCGTGGCGATGACCGAGAGGTGCGGGTCGTCCCGCAGCAGCGCCGTGAGCCCCTCGGTGACCATCCTCGAACGGTGCGCGACCGCCACCGAGACGACGCGAGCGTCGTCGCCCACCGCGTCGCCGTCGGGCCGGGCCGGGTGGTCGGCGTCGGGCGTCGGCGCCGCAGGATCCGTCGATCTCGTGCTCATGCCGCCCCCGCTGCCGCTCTGGTGGTCTCGTACCACGCCGTCCCGGTGCGCACCCGCCCCGTCCAGCGGCCCCGTACCTCCGCGCCTGACGGCCGTGGACACCGATCTGGCCGCCAGCGGCCGCCACGTGGCCGAATCCTGCAGCGGGGGTGGACGCAGCCGTACGACGACGTGGCCGGAAAACCATTCGTCGTGACTAGTACATCGTCCGATTGGACGATGTGCGGCGCTCGGACGGTCCGCCCGCGACGTATGGGCGCGATCGAGGGACAAACACACCGTGAGAGGTTGACCACTGTGCGCGTCGGTCCTGCACTTGTCGGTGACAGCGTGCCCCTCCCAAGCGAGACAGCCACCATGAACCTCCGATCGCTCCGACCACGACACGTGGCCGTGCTCTCCCTGGCCGTGCTCTCCCTGGCTGCGGCCCCGGTCCCCGAGGACACCTCGACCTCCGAGCCCCAGCCGGAGGAGACGAGCGCGGAGGTGGAGGCGACCGAGGACGGCACGACGCAGGACGCCACCGCTGATGACACGACCGAGGCGGCGGACGACGACGCCAGCGAGGGCGGGACGGACGAGCCCGACGCATCGGCGACGGCCGTCGAGGTCGAGGGTGTCATCGTGATCTCCCAGGCGACGGCGTCGGAGGACGGTGCCGGCGCCACGGTCGTCGAGCTCGGCGACGAGCGCCTCGTGGGTGGTGACGCGGACGGCGGGTCGAGCTCCGGCGCGATCCTCGACACCGGGGACACCGAGCTCGGTCGGCTGGCCGTGGGCCCCTGGAGTGCCCAGACCGGTGCGGACGGCAGCAGCTCGCAGACCAGCGTCGCCGAGGTCACCGTGATCGGCCCCGACACGTTCTACGCCCACGTCCTGCGCTCGCGCGCCGCGGCCGACGGCGGCGGTGGTACCTCCGCCTCCAGCGATGCCGTGGTCATCGGCCTGGCGGGGGAGGACGAGATCCGGGTCCTCTCCAGCACGTGGACGGCTGACGGTCCCGAGTCCGCGCTGGTCCGCCAGGGCGACCAGACCATCGGTGAGGACACGGACGGGCAGTGCCAGTTCGCGGTCCCCTCGGTCCTGCAGCTGCTGTGCCTGACCGGCACCGACGGCCAGGGCGGCACGCTCGTCCCCGGTGACAACGAGGACGCGACCTATGCATCGGTCGCGGAGACGAAGCTGCTCGACGAGCAGGGTGCGGCGGTGCTCCGTGCCGGCGGCGAACGTGAGCCGGCGGCCGACACCGACCCGGACGTGGAGGACACCACCGCGGAGGGGCCGGCACCGGGCGGTGACGGCGACCTCGCAGCCGCACCCGACGCGCCGGACGAGGACGGCTCGCTCCCGAGGACCGGTGGCGGTCTGACCGTCCTCGCGGCTGGGCTGCTGCTGCTGGCGATCGGACTGGTCCTGCGTCGACGCGCGGTCCTGACAGCCTGAGCCGACACAGCTCCGGTGGGCCCGGCCACGTGACTGCAGGCGCCGCCTGCTAGCGTCGCCGGGCTCACTCTCACGCTGGAGCCTGTGATCGACCACGACGACGTGCTGGTCCGAGCCCGCGGCCTGCGCAAGTCCTACGGGGACCTCGAGGCCGTCCGCGGCATCGACGTGGACGTGCGACGCGGGGAGCTCTTCGGCTTCCTGGGTCCCAACGGCGCGGGCAAGTCCACGACGATGCGCATGGTCGGCACCGTCACGCCGCGCACCGGCGGTGACCTGACGGTCCTCGGACGCGAGCCGAACACGCGGGCGCGTGAGATCAAGGCCCGCCTCGGCGTCGTCCCGCAGGAGGACACGCTCGACACCGAGCTGACGGTCGCCCAGAACCTCCAGGTGTACGGCCGCTACTTCGGGCTGGCGAAGGCCGAGATCAACCGTCGCATGGAGGAGCTGCTCGACTTCGTGCAGCTCGCCGACCGCCGCGACGCCCGCGTCGAGGCCCTCTCCGGCGGGATGAAGCGGCGGCTGACCGTCGCGCGCGGGCTCATCAACGAGCCCGAGCTCGTGCTCCTCGACGAGCCGACGACAGGTCTCGACCCGCAGGCGCGCCACGTGCTCTGGGACCGTCTCGCGCAGCTGCGTGAACGTGGTGTGACCCTGATCCTCACCACGCACTACATGGACGAGGCCGAGCAGCTCTGCGACCGGCTCGTGATCATCAACGAGGGCGTCATCATCGCGGAGGGATCGCCGCAGGACCTCATCGCCGAGCACGTGGCCAAGGAGGTGGTCGAGCTGCGGTTCCGCGGTGAGCAGACGGTGGACGGCGACCGCATCCGTGCGGCCCTCGACGGCCGTGCCCGCCACGTCGACGTCGTGACCGACCGGGCGCTCGTGGCGACCGACGACGGCGAGGCCGTGCAGCGTGCGGTCGAGCAGAGCGAGCTCGCCCCGACCGGGGTGCTGACCCGACGTGCGACCCTCGAGGACGTCTTCCTCGCCCTCACCGGCCGACAGCTGATCGAATGAGCGCCGGTGGCAGCACGATCCGCAGCGGCGTGTCGGTCGCCGGCGCGATGCGCTCGCTCGAGTCCGAGTGGCTGACCTACAAGCAGGCGTGGCGCGGCTCTGTCTTCTCGACGTTCCTCGGGCCGTTGCTCTACCTCGGCGCGATCGGGTTCGGCCTCGGCTCGCTCGTCGAGGCGGACGGCTCGACGCTCGGCACGACCCCGGACGGCGAGCCGGTCACCTACCTGCTCTTCCTCGCGCCGGCGCTCGTCGCAGCGACCGGCATCCAGGTCGCAGCCGGCGAGGGCATCTTCGGGACGATGGCGCGCACGAAGTGGCGCCGGACCTGGTTCACCGCGGTCGGCACCCCGCTCATGCCGGGGGACCTCGCGCTCGGGCACGTGCTGTGGATCGGTGCCCGCGGCGGCCTGGCGTCGTTCGTCTACGCGCTGGTCGCGGCGGCGTTCGGCGCGATGCCGCTGTCCGCCGCGCCGCCAGCGGTCGGCGCGGGGATCCTGGGCGGCATCGCCCTGGGCGCGGTCCTGACCGGCTGGCTCGTCCGGTCGACCGAGGACCACATGATGAACGCGGCGCAGCGCTTCGTCGTGATCCCGATGTTCCTCTTCAGCGGCGTCTTCTTCCCCGTCGACCAGCTCCCCGGCTGGATGGCGTTCGTGGCCCGGCTGACCCCGATGTGGCACGCCGTCGTGCTCGCCCGGCAGGGGGCGATCGGTGCGCCGGCGCCGTGGGGCGCATGGACACACGTCGGCTACCTCCTGGCGTTCGTCCTCGTCGGGTTCGCGCTGACGGCGACCGGCATGCGGAAGCGACTGCTGGCATGAGCACGAGCACCCCACCACCGACGGCGACGCCGGACGCGACGGCCCCGAGCGACGCGACACGGACGACCCTGCTCGCCCGGGTCGTGCCGCCGTCCGCCATCCCCTCGTGGCGGCTGCGGCACGTCGTGCACCGCGACCTGCTCTCCGCCCGCCGCTGGTGGATCACCCTGGTCTCGGGCTTCTTCGAGCCGGTGTTCTACCTGTTCTCGCTCGGAGTCGGCCTCGGTGCGCTCGTCGACGGCGTGCAGTGGGGGGGTGTCGAGGTCAGCTACGCCGAGTTCGTCGCACCCGGCCTGCTCGCCGCGAGCGCGATGAACGGCGCCTTCTTCGAGTCGACGATGA
>CAYMGL010000033.1:0-15810 GCA_964389945.1 uncultured Actinomycetota bacterium | reverse complement strand
CAGGAGGTCGAGTCCGAGATCCGTCGCCGCGCTGCCGAGCAGCGCGGGCGTGACCAGGTCGCCGACCGGGCCACGCGCCCGCCGCTCGAGGAGGTCGACTTCCTCCGTCTGTCGCCCGACGAGCAGGCGCGGATGCGTGCCGAGATCCGACCCCTGGCGCGCAAGCTGGCCAGCCGGACCGCCGTCAAGCGCCGGACCGGCAAGAAGGGGCGGCTCGACGTCCGACGGACCGTCCGCCGGAGCCTCAACACCGGTGGCGTGCCCTTCGACCCGGTCTTCAGGCCGCAGCGGCCGCACAAGCCCGAGCTGTGGGTGGTCTGTGACGTGTCGGGCTCGGTCGCCGCGTTCGCGCGATTCACGCTGCTGCTGACCAACACGCTCCAGGAGCAGTTCAGCAAGGTTCGCAGCTTCGCCTTCATCGACACGCTCGACGAGATCACGGGGCTGTTCGAGAAGTACGAGTTCGCGGAGGCGACCAAGCGCATGGTCCACGAGGCGGAGCTCGTCTGGCTGGACGGCCACAGCGACTACGGCCACAGCTTCAAGGTCCTCCACGAGGAGTACGCGGAGGGCATCTCGCCGAAGGCGACCGTCCTCGTGCTCGGCGACGGTCGCAACAACTACCGCCAGGCGAACGCGTGGGTGCTGCAGGACATCCAGCGCCGCGCTCGGCACGTCTACTGGCTCAACCCCGAGCCCATCGCGTTCTGGGACACCGGCGACTCGATCATGTCCAGCTACGGCCGCTACTGCGACGACGTCGTCGAGGTCCGCAACCTCAAGCAGCTCGCCGACTTCGTCCAGAGGATCGCCGCGTGAGACCGGATGAGGCGCACACGCCACGGCGACAGAGCTGGGGCGGGTGGAGGAGCCCCAGCGACCGAGCGTCGCGAGCGAAGCGAGCGGGAAGTTGAGAATCGGCCTGCTGGGAGGGACGTTCGACCCGGTGCACCACGGGCACCTGGTCGTCGCGCAGGCGGCGCTCGAGGAGCTGGAGCTCGACGAGGTCCGGCTGCTGGTTGCCGGTGACCCCTGGATGAAGCGCCGGACCACACCGGCGCCGGTGCGGGTCGAGCTGTGCGAGCTCGCGGTGGCCGACCACGGCGAGCTCGTGGTCGACGACCGCGAGACCCGCCGGGAGGGACCGACCTACACCTTCGACACGCTGCTGGAGCTGCGTGCCGAGGACCCCGACGGCGAGCTGTTCTTCCTGCTCGGCGCCGACGCCGCGGCCCGCCTGCCGCAGTGGCACCGGGCGGACGGACTGTTCGGCCTGGCCCGCTTCGTCGCCGTCAACCGTCCGGGGCACCGGATGCCGGACCTGCCCGAGCAGGTCGAGGTCCTCGAGGTGCCGCCGCTGGACATCTCGTCCACGCAGCTCCGCGAGCTCGCGGCCCGGGGCCGGTCGCTGCGCTACCTCGTGCCCGAGCAGGTGCGTCACAGGATCGGGGAGTACGGCCTGTACGGTCCCGCCGATGGGTGAGCACGAGGTCGACCAGCTGGCGGACAGCGACGTCCGGCGCGTGCTGCGTGGGGCGGGGGAGCGCGCTCGTCGACGGCGCGAGGAACGTCGCGTGCGGACGCGACGGCTCGTGCGCCGGTGGCTGCAGGCGATCCTGGTGGTCGGGGCGGTGTTCGTGCTGGGCCCGGTGCTGTGGCGCGAGGTCAGCCCGATGCTGACCGGTGACAGCGAGCCGGACGAGCCCCCGGTCGAGGACACCGTCACGACACCGGTCGACCCGACGATCGACACCGAGCCCACGCTGCTGGTCGCCACCTTCGACGACAACGGCGAGGACGTCACCCGCGTCCAGCTGCTCCACCTCGACACCGAGACAGAGCGCGGCGCGGTCGTGATGGTGCCGACGACGATGGTCACCGACGTCCCGGGCTACGGCCTGCTGCCGCTCGGCGACGCCGGTGCCTTCGGTGGCCTGCCGCTGCTCGAGCTGACGATCGAGAACCAGCTGGGCATCGCGGTCGACGGCGCGGTCCGACTCACCCAGCAGGACTGGGCCGCGGTGTTCGCGCGGACGGGTGGCTTCGAGGTCGACGTGGCGCGCCCGATCGCCACACCTGGCAGCACGGTCCGTCGCTTCGAGTCGGGGCCGCAGTTCCTCGACGGCCCGCGACTGGCCGAGCTGCTCACGATCCCGGTCGACGGGGAGGACGAGCTGACGTCGTTCGCGCGGGTGCGGCAGGTCCTGGAGGGCTTCCTGGCCACCGCCGAGCAGGAGGACGGGCTCGACGAGCTGTTCGCCGACGGTGCGCCGATGCTGACGACGACCGAGCCCGACGTGGCCGAGCAGGTCCTGCGGGGCCTGGCCGGGGACGACGTCACGGAACGGGTCGTCCTGCGCACGCTGCCCGTGACCGTCCTGGGGTCGGGCGACGGCCTGTTCTACCGCCTCGACGACGAGCGGGCGCAGCAGTTCGTGGAGGACGTGCTGGGCGGTACCGAGCAGGTCGCGGTTGACGAGGGCGACGGGCTGCGGCTGGAGATCCTCAACGGCAACGGCCGCGCTGGCATCGGTGCCGACGTCGCGGCACTGCTGGTGCCGCTCGGGCACACGGTCGCGATCACGCGCAACGCCGAGGACTTCGACAACCCGACCACCCGGGTGCTGCTCTACGGCGACGACGACGAGCTGCTGCGAGCGGCGCAGGAGATCGTGGACGCCCTCGGTGTCGGCCGCATCGAGATCAGCGACGTGTCGTCGTCGGTCGTCGACATCACGGTGCTGGTGGGCGGCGACTTCCGCCGCTGAGGACGGCTGTCGCCGACATCGTGGTTCACTGGTCGCCGCAAGCCACCCCACGACCACAGGACCCGCACGTGCCAGCCCAGCAGGACGCCGTCGAGGCGGCGGTCGCCGCACTCGCGGCGGCCGACGACAAGAAGGGCGTCGACCCGGCGCTGCTCGAGGTCGCCGACGTGCTCGGCGTCGTCGACCTGTTCGCCATCGTCGGCGGGACGTCCGAGCGGCACGTCAAGGCCGTCGCCGACGAGGTCGAGCTGCAGCTGAAGCACGACCACGACCGCCCGGTGCTGCGGCGCGAGGGGACGCCGGAGTCCGGTTGGGTCCTGCTGGACTACGGGGACATCGTCGTGCACGTCTTCCACGCCGAGGAGCGTGAGGTCTTCGACCTCGAGCGGCTCTGGGACGACGTCCCGCGTCGTGACCCCGCCACCGGCGAGGTGACCGACCCGGGTCGGCTGCAGCCGCGCGAGCAGCGCGACGACCTGCTGGTCGAGGGCTGAGTGTCGCGGCTCTACCTCGTCCGTCACGGTGAGTCGGTCTGGAACAGCGAGGGGATCGTCCAGGGCCAGGCCGGTCCCGGGCTGAGCGAGCGCGGCCACGACCAGGCGCGCCATCTCGGTGCCTGGCTGGAGACGGAGGTCGACGCGGACGTCGCGTTCGTCAGTTCGGACCTGGTCCGCTGCCGCGAGACGGCAGCTCCCTTCGCGACGGCCATCGACCGTGCACCCGAGGTCGACGAGGCGCTGCGCGAACGGCACTTCGGCTCGTGGCAGGGCGCGAGCCGCGACGAGCTGCAGGCGCGCGACCCGGACCTGTGGCAGCGCTTCCGCCGTCGCGAGGACGTGGTGGGGGAGGCCGGCGGCGAGTCGACCCCGGTCCTCAACCAGCGCGTGGTGCCACGCCTGCGCGCGCTCGCTGCGGCCGCGCCGGTCACCGTCGTGGTCACCCACGGTGGGCCCGTCTGGCACGGCACGCACGCGCTGCTCGGGCTCGAGGAGGGCGCGCTCGGCTTCGTGTCCAACGCCTCGGTCACGGTCCTCGACGTCGAGGAGCACCACACGATGCTGCTCGCCTGGAACCAGGTCGGCCACCTCCCACCGGCGCTGCGCACGACGTGGCCGGCGCCGCGCGACCCCGCGGGCTGAGCCCGTCGCGCCGTCGCCAGTCCGGCGTCGTCAGTCGGCGGCTGCGCCTCCGCTCGGTCCCGTGGCGTCCGCCGGCACGGCGAGCGAGACGATGAGCTGCTCCCCGTTGGTCGTGACGGCCCAGGCGACGCACGACATGCCGAGCCAGGACCCGTCGGCGGTCCGCGCGCGGACGACGTACCGGACGGTCTCCCCGCTCCTGGCCCGTTCGAGCCTGCGTCGGAAGAGGGCGTGGTCGTCGGGGTGGAGGAAGTCGTACTGGCTGCGGCGTTCGAAGTCGGCCAGCTCCCTGCCGAAGAGCTCGGCCGAGCCGGGCGCGGACGCCCACACCATCTCCGCCTCCGGGGTGGCGACTCCGACGACCGCGTCCGTCCGGTCCCCGATCAGCTCGTGCAGGCGGGCGATCGTGCCCTCACCCAGCAGGTCGCGGATGTCCCTGCCCATCCGACCGTCCTCCGTCCGTCGCTCGTGCGTGGACCCTAGGGGACGTCGACACAGGTGGGGACCGGCCGTCAGTGCAGGGCGGCCAGGAGTCGGTGGGCGGCGGTCCAGCCCGACAGCGCCGCCCCCTCGACGCGGCCGCCCGCGAACGCGTCACCCGCGAAGCGGACCGGCCCCGGGAGGTCGGCCCCCGGTGCCAGGTCGTCGTGCTGCGACGTCGGTGCGCTGTAGCGCCAGCGCTGGACGTGCCGGACCGTGCCGCCGGTGCCGAGCACCGCTTCGGCAGCGCCGAGCAGCGTCGGCACGACCTCGTCGTCGGGGGCGTCCCAGTGGGTCCGGCTCCACGCCCCGGTCGCGTGGACGGTCACGGCGGGCCGCGTGCTGACGCCCTTGCGACGGTTGTCGGTGACGAGGTCGAGGACGTCGTGGTCGGGCAGTCGGACCACGCCGCTGGGCGGCAGGCCCGGCTCGCGGTCGGGCTCCACGAGCAGCGCGATGCAGGGGTCGTAGGTCACGCGGGCGAGCTCGCCGGCGAGGTCGTCGGGCAGCACCACCCTGCCGTTGTCGAGCAGCTGGATCGCCTGCGGGACCGGCGGTGTCGACAGCAGCGCATCGCAGCGCAGTGCCTCCCCGTCGGCGGTCGTGGCCACCCAACCGTGGTCGTGCACGATCCTGGTGACGCGGACGCCGCAACGGACGTCCGCCAGCTCGGCGGCCAGGGCCTCGGGCAGGCCGCGCTGGTACGGGACCCCGCGGAACCGTGGGTGGCCGTCACCGTCCTGCGGCGCACCGACGTCGGGCGAGCCGCGGAACCACTCGGTCAGCCAGCCCTCGTCGCGCCACCGGGCCGTCTCGGCCGCGAGCTCGTCGCTGCGCAGCGTGACGAACTGGGCGCCGTGGTCGAAGACGGGGCCGTCGGGACCGTCCGGTCGGCGCGTCGCCATGCGGCCGCCCGGTCGGCGGCCCTTGTCGAGCACGACCACGGCGTGTCCGGCCTGCTCGAGCACGCGGGCCCCGACGAGCCCGGCGATGCCGGCACCGAGCACGAGCACGCGCGCCACGTCAGCTCCTCGCCGCGGCGAGCGCCACGTACTGGTCGAGGCACTCGGGATTGGCCAGCGCGCCCTCGGCGGCGACGTCCTCGAGGTCCTCGCCCTGGAGCAGCCGCTTGACCGGGACCTCGAGCTTCTTGCCCGACAGGGTGCGCGGGACGTCGGTCACCTCATGGACCTCGTCGGGGACGTGGCGCGGGCTCAGGCGCTGCCGCAGGACCGCGGCCAGCTCCCGGCGGCGGTCGTCGTCCACGCTGCCGGTCGCGGGGGCGACGAACAGGACGAGGTCACCGGGGCCGTCCTCCTCCTCGAGGTGCACGACCAGCGAGGCGCTGACCCAGTCCAGCTCGTCGACCGCCGAGTAGAACTCTGCGGTGCCCATGCGCACGCCGCCACGGTTGAGGGTCGCGTCCGACCGGCCGGTGATGATGCACGAGCCGTGCTCGGTGATCGTCAACCAGTCGCCGTGCCGCCACACGTCGCCGAAGGGTTCGAAGTACGCCTCCCGGTAGCGGCTGCCGTCCTCGTCCCCCCAGAAGCCGACCGGCATCGACGGCATCGGGCTGGTGATGACCAGCTCGCCGCGGGCGCCCACCAGCGGCGTGCGGTCGGGTGCCCACGCCTGGACGTCGCAGCCGAGGCAGCGGCACGAGATCTCGCCGGCCCGGACGGGAACGAGCGGCGCGCCGGCGACGAAGGCGGTGCACACGTCGGTGCCACCGCTGGCCGACACGACCTGCACGTGGTCGCCCACGGCGTCGTGCACCCACGCGAAGCCCTCGGGTGGCAGCGGGGCACCCGTCGAGCCGACCTGCTCCAGGCCGGAGAGGTCGAACTCCTCGCCCGGGGCGAGTCCCTCCTTGCGGCAGGTCAGCAGGAACGGCGCCGACACGCCGAGCACGTCCAGCGACTCGTCCGCCGCCAGCCGCCACAGCGTGCGCAGGTCGGGGTGGCCGGGGTCGCCGTCGAACAGCACGACCGTCGCCCCGACGACCAGCCCGGACACGAGGTAGTTCCACATCATCCAGCCGGTCGTGGTGAACCAGCTGAACCGGTCCCCGGGCCCCAGGTCGTGGTGCAGGCCGAGCACCTTGCAGTGCTCGAGCAGGATCCCGCCGTGGCCGTGGACGATCGCCTTGGGGCGTCCGGTCGTCCCGGAGGAGTACAGGACGTAGAGCGGGTGGTCGAAGGGGACCGGGTCGAACACCAGCGGCCCGGGCTCGGCCAGCAGCTCGTCCCACGTCACGACGTCGGGCAGGCTGGCAGCGCTGTCGCGGTAGGGCAGCAGGACCGTGGCGTCGAGGCTCGGCAGCGCGGCACGGATCGCCGCCACCTGCTCGCGGCGGTCGACGTCCTTGTCGCCGTAGCGGTACCCGTCGACCGCGAGGAGCACGGTGGGCTCGATCTGCGTCACCCGGTCGACGACGGCGTCGACGCCGAACTCGGGTGCGCAGCTGGACCACACCGCGCCGAGCGAGGCGCAGGCGAGGAAGGCGACGATCGTCTCGGGGACGTTGGGGAGGTAGGCCACGACCCGGTCGCCCCGGCCGACGCCGAGGCCGACGAGCCCGGCGCGGCACCGCGCGACGCGGTCGCGCAGCTCGTCGTACGACAGCTCGACGCGGTCGCGGGTCTGGCTGTGGGCGACCACGGCGGGGCCGTCCCCGCGCAGCGCGTGGCGCGCGTAGTTCAGCGTCGCGTCGGGTGCCCACGTCGCACCGGGCATGGCCGCGTCGGCGAGCAGCGTGCTCGGTGACGTGTCCCAGACGACGTCGAACTCGTCGCTGACGAGCCGCCAGAACGCCTCCATGTCCTCCACCGACCACGCCCACAGCGCGTCGTAGTCGGGCAGGTCGCGTCCGGCGACGGCCGCTGCAGCGGTGAGGAACCGGCCCATCCGCGTCGTCGCGAGCGCGTCGTCGTCTGGCTCCCAGAGCACGGTGCCGGCCTGCACGTCCACCTCTCCCGTCGGCGTCGTGTGACCGTAGTGCCGGCCCGGGGGCCCCGATGGGACGGGACCTCCGTCCCTGTCCCGTCATCACCTCGACCCGGACAGTCGTGACACACCGAGGAGACCGTCGTGGCCAGAGAGCTCACCACCGTGCAGCCGCTGCCGCCGGGCGACCACGCGGCCGTGTTCCGTGGGCCACCCGAGCGGTGGCTGCCCGACCCACGCCCCAACGGCCCCGGCCAGTGGCGCATCACCCTGCACGGCGGCGGCACGCAGCGCGACGTGCAGTGTCTGGTCGGCGACCCCTGGACGACCCGCGACGGCGTCGAGCGCCACCTGCGCTGGATCCCGTTGGCCGCGGAGGGCGACGTGCTCCCCGTGGAGCGGTTGCTGCCGTCCCTGGACGGGGAGCTCTTCCTGGTCGGTCCCTCAGCCACGCCGTCACTGCTGCTGACGGGTGAGGTGGACGTCCCGCTGGGGTGGCTGGGCGAGGCCGTGGACGCCGTGCTCCTGGGGCGGGTCGCCCAGCGCACCGCGGCCGCGTTCCTGCGCTCCGTGGGGGAGCGGATCGCGGCGGCCGAGGACGGGTCGGCGGCTCACTCCCCGGCGAGTGGCACCCACCAGCGCAGCTGAGCCCCGCCGTCGGGGCCGGTCAGCAGCTCGCACGTCCCCCCGTGACGGCGGGCGCGCGCCTCGAGGTTGCCCATCCCCAGCCCGTGGCCGCTGCGGCCGGGCGTGCCGCTGGCAGGTCCCACGCCGTCGTCGGTGACCAGCAGCGCCGCACCGTCGTCGTCGACCTCGAGCCGTGGCGTGATGCGGGTCGCCTCGGCGTGTCGTGTGGCGTTGGTCACGCCCTCCCGCAGGACCGCCACCATGTCGGTGGTCGCCGCCTCGTTCACGCGGTCGGGGTCGCCCGCGAGCTGCAGCGGCTGCAGGCCGACCGTGATCGGCTGCATCGCCGCGACGACGGCGCGCAGGCGGTCCTCGAGCGGGAGCGGGCCGGGGTCGTGCATCGCGGCGATCGTCGCGCGGAGGTCCGCGATGGCCGCGTCGAGCTCGGTGATGACGTCCTCGACGGCGTCGCGTCGTGCGCCCTCGTCGAGCTGTCGGGACAGCCCGTCCAGCCGCAGGCCGGCGCCGAAGAGCCGCTGGATGACGGTGTCGTGGAGGTCGCGGGCGATCCGTTCGCGGTCCAGGCGCACGGCGAGCTGCTCGACCTGCTCCCGGGCCCGTGCGTAGCCGACGGCGATCGCGACGCGGCGGCCGAAGCTGCGCAGGACCGGCACCGTCGGCGCCGCGGCCCGCGGCACCCGGACGGCATGGCCGTCCGGGGCGACGCGGACGTCGATGGCGTCGTCGGTCGGGACCGACTCCCCGGCGGGTCCGGTCGCCATCTCGGTCAGCTCGACGTCGCCGGCCGGGATGTCGGCGAGGTCCGCGGCGGCCCGACGGGTGGCGTCCAGGCCCTCGGTCATCGTGGCCCCGCCCAGCACGGTCGTGGCGACGTCGGCGACCGCCGCGTCGACCCGGGCCTGCAGGGCCAGTCGCTCGACGTCCCGCGCGTTGCGGATGGCCGCGCCGGCGACGGCCGCGAGGCCGACGACGAGGCGCCGGTCCTCGTCGGTGAACCCGCCCGGCTTGTCGGTGAGGTAGAGGTTGCCGAACACGTCGTCGCCGACCATCACCGGGACGCCGAGGAACGAGTCCATCGGTGGGTGGTGCGGCGGGAAGCCGATCGACGACGGGTGGTCGCCGAGGTGCTCCAGCACGAGGGGCTCGGGGTGGCGGATGAGCTCGCCGAGCACGCCGCCGCCGGTCGGCAGCGGTCCGATCAGGTCGGCGGTGGCCTCGTCGATGCCGGCGTGCAGGAACCGGCGCACGCTGGTGCCGGTCTCGTCCAGCACGCCGAGCGCGGCGTAGCGGGCACCGACCATGGTCTGGCTCGCGTGGACGACGCGTTCCAGGACACCGTCGAGGTCGACGTCCTGGGCGATCGCGAGGACCGCGTCCAGCAGCGGGGCGACCCCGCCGAGCGGTCCGTCGTCCACCTGTTCGTCCCCACGCTGCCTAGGCTCGCAAGCCAACCAGACGCGCGAGGACAGTGTGAGCGAGGACGCCCCGGCGACCGACGACGGCACGATCACGGTCTACCTCGTCGACGACCACGAGGTCGTCCGACAGGGACTGCGGGCCCTGTTGTCGAGTGCCGAGGACATCGAGGTGGTGGGTGAGGCCGGCAGCGTCGGCATGGCGCTGTCCCAGGTCGTCGACGACCCGCCGGACGTGCTCGTGCTCGACGTCCGCCTGCCCGACGGCAGCGGCGTCGAGGTGTGCCGCGAGGTCCGTTCGCGCCACCCCGAGGTCGCGGCCGTCATGCTGACGAGCTTCGCCGACGACGAGGCCGTCTACGAGGCGATCATGGCCGGGGCCGCCGGCTACCTCCTCAAGGAGACCCGGGGGACGGACCTCGTCGGCGCCGTCCGGCGGGTGGCCGCGGGCGAGTCCCTGCTGGACCCGGCCGTGACCGGCAAGGTGCTGGCGCGGCTCCGTGAGCCCGACCAGGAGGACCCGCGGCTGGCCGAGCTGACCGACCAGGAGCGGCGGATCCTCGCGCTGGTGGCCGAGGGCATGACCAACCGCAGCATCGGCGAGGAGCTGCACCTCGCCGAGAAGACGGTCAAGAACTACATGTCGTCGATCCTGCGCAAGCTCGACATGGACCGCCGCACCGAGGCCGCCGTCTTCTGGACCCAGGTCCAGCAGGACGAGGGCTAGGCCAGCGGCAGGACGTAGCGCCAGACCGCGACGACGTGGACGGTGCTGCCGAGCACGACGAGGGCGTGGAAGACCTCGTGGAACGCGAACCAGCGCGGCCACGGGTTGGGGCTGCGTCGTGCGTACACGACGCCACCGACGGCGTAGGTCAGCGCGCTGAGGACGATCAGGATCGTGCCGGGCGTCGGGATCTGGTCCAGGGCCCGCAGGAGCGGCACGAGGAGCAGGCCACCGAAGGCGACGTAGCCGGTCACGCCCAGCCACCGCGGTCCCTTGAGCGGTGAGGCGGCGACCGCGGCCCCGCCCACGGCGATGACGCCGGCGGCGACGAGGCTCCACGTGCGCCAGGGGTCGGCCAGGACGTGGACGGCCACCGGCACGAAGCTCGCGGCGATGAACAGCTGGATCATCGCCACGTCGATGCGACCGAGGATCCGGCGGATGCGACCGGGCCAGCGCGGGACGTGGTAGGTCGCCGAGACGCCGTAGAGGCCGACCAGGGCGATGCCGAACACGACGACGCTCACCCGGGGGGCGCCGACGTCGGCGCGCTGCGCGAGCAGGATCGCCACGACGGCAGCGACGGGGGTCATGGCGCCGTGCAGCCAGCCGCGCAGGTGCGGACGGGTGCTGCGGGCCGGAGGTGTCGCCGGGAGGCTCGACATCATCGGTCCGGGGTGGGAGGGAGCGTCACGTACCCGTGACGTGCCCCCACCGTACGGGACCGACCCGCATCGGGCAGCGGTGGTCAGGTGAGGGTCGTGCGCACCTCGATCTGTCCCTCGAGCGTGCGGTGCACCGGGCAGCGGTCGGCGATCTGCAGCAGCCGGGTGCGCTGGTCCTCGTCGAGGTCCCCGGTCAGGGTGAGGGTGCGCGTGAGCAGCCCGATGTCGCCCTCGGTGTGTTCGCAGTCGGCGCAGTCGTCGGCGTGGACCCGCTCGTGGAAGACCTCGGACCGGATCTCCTCGACCGGCCAGTCCTTGCGATCGGCGTACATCCGCAGCGTCAGCACCGTGCAGGACGCCAGCGCGGCGGCGACGTGGTCGTAGGGCGTCGGCCCTGCCTCGGTGCCACCGGCCGACCGCGGCTCGTCGACCGTGAACGTGAAGCCGCGGGCGCGCAGCTCGGCGCGCAGGCCCTCGGTGTTGGTGGCGACGACACGCCGGTCGTCGTAGGTCCGTGCGACGTCGTCGGGGGTCTCGTCGGACGCGGTGACGTCCGGGGCGTCGGGGAGGTAGCGGTCGGCCCAGGCGGCGATGACCTCGGCCGCGTAGCGCGCGTCCGCGGGCTCGGTGAGCAGGTGGTCCGCCGTGTCCAGGCTGACGAAGCTCTTCGGGTGGCGGGCCGCCTCGTAGAGCTGCCGGGCGTTGTCCACCCCCACGGTGTCGTCGACGGGGGAGTGCAGGAACAGCAGGCTGGCGTCGAGCTCGGCCACCGTGTCGAGCAGCGCGTGCGTGCCGACGTCGTCCAGGAGCTGCGCGCCGACCGTGAAGGTGCGTCCGCCGATGGTGACCGCCGCCTCGCCGTCGGCGCGGATGCGGTCACGGTCGTCCTCCTCGATGCGGTGGAGCACGTGCTCGACGTCGGCCGGCGCGCCGATCGTGGCGACCGCCGCCACGCCGTCGAGGCGGGACGCGGCGGCCAGCACCGCCGCGCCGCCGAGCGAGTGGCCGACCAGCAGCGACGGCGCGGCGATCGTCTCGGTGAGGTGGTCCGCCGCCGCGACCAGGTCCTCGACGTCCGACGAGAAGGTCGTCGCGGCGAACTCCCCCTCACTGGACCCGAGCCCGGTGAAGTCGAAGCTGAGGACGGCGAAGCCGCGAGCGCGCAGGGCCGTCCCGATGCGGCGTGCCGCACGCAGGTCCTTGGAGCACGTGAAGCAGTGGGCGAACACCGCCGTGGCCCGGACCGGGCCACCGGGGCGCTCGAGCCTCGCGGCCAGCTGCTGGCCGCGGCTGTTGGTGAAGGTGGAGGTGGAGGAGGGCAACGGTGGGCTCCGGGTCGCTGGTGCAACCAAAGCAACGCGCGCGACGTCCCGCAGCGTCCGGGCCCTTCGACCCTGCCGCCCGGGCCCGCGGGCGACGACCGTGGAGCCGTCCACGAGCGGGAGCCCGGCGTGCCCTCCACCCTGTCACCGGCGGATGCGGTCTGGTTCCTCGGCGAGACCGACGTCAACCCGATGATCATCTCGTCGGTCATGTGGTTCGACCGCGACATCGGGCGCGAGGAGCTGGTCCGCCTGTTCCACGAGCGGGCGGTCGACCGCCATCCCGTGTTCCGCCAGCGGCTCGCCGCGCCGCTGTTCCCGGGGCTGCCGCCGACGTGGGAGGACGACCCGGACTTCGACATCCGCGAGCACGTCACCGTCAGTCGGCTGCCGGCGCCGGCGGACCACGCGACCGTGCAGGACCTGTGCAGCCGCGAGCGAACGGCCGGGCTCGACCGTGACCGGCCGCTCTGGGCGTGGCACCAGCTCAACGGCGTGCGCGGCGGTGGCAGCGTGGCGCACATCCGCTTCCACCACTCGATCGCCGACGGCTGGGCGCTCGTCAAGCTGCTGCTGACGCTGGCCGACACCGAGGAGGGTGCGACGGTGCGCGTGGTGGACGACGACCCGCACCCCCACCTGCACGCAGCGACGAACGTGCTGGAGCGGACCGGCCGGACCCTGCTGCACCCCGCGACGTGGGGCCGCCTGCTCGCGGTGGCCGGCCAGCGGCTCGCCTGGACGGTCCGCCTCCTGCTGCCGCAGCTGCCCGCCCGCACGGCCCTGATCGGCACGCCCAGCGGCGACAAGCGGATGGTCTGGGACCGCGAGGGCATCCCGCTCGAGGACGTCAAGGCCGTCGGGCGTCGACACGGCGCCACCGTCAACGACGTGCTGATGACGGCCGTTGCCGAGGCGCTCCACGAGCACCTCGTGGCGTCGCTGACCCCGGCCGAGACCGTCCAGGTGATGGCGCCGGTCGCGATCCGCGACACCGACGAGCCGCTGCACCGGCACCTCGGCAACCGGATCGGCCTGCTCCCGGTGCTCCTGCCGACGGGGCCCATGACGACGCTGGAGCGGCTGGAGTCGATCCGCGACGCGACGCTGCGCCTGAAGCGCTCCGCGGCCCCGGTCGTCTCGTGGGGCCTGCTGTCGTCGACGGCGCTGCTCACCCCGCCGGTCGAGCGCGCCTTCCACCGCTTCCACCAGGTGCGCGGCACGGGCGTGCTCACCAACGTCCCCGGGCCCACGCAGCCGCTCTCCATCGCGGGTGCCCGGGTGCAGGGGATGCTCGGCTGGGGCGGCATGACCGGTCACCTCAACCTCAGCTGGGCGCTGTGCAGCGTCGACGGTCGGGTGTTCAGCGGGGCGATCACCGACAGCGCGATCACGCCCGACCCGCAGCCGCTGCTCGACGCCTACCTCGCCGCGTGGCGCCGGATGCAGGCCACGCTGTGACCGTCCCACGCAGAACGCCCGCCACACGACGGTGACGGGCGCTCGAGGGTGGACCTGAGGGGATTTGAACCCCTGACCCCTTCCATGCCATGGAAGTGCGCTGCCGGACTGCGCCACAGGCCCTCGTGGGTGCGCGGGGACGGTGTCCCCGCGGCGGCAGGCGACGGTACCAGCACCGTGAGAGCGGAGCGAAACCGGTGCGGACGGGGGGAGGAGATGACCGCTCCGGCGGCGAACACCTCCTCCGACCCCTGACCAAGCATGGGAGCACCCCGTTGCGCACGCGCACCATCCTCCTGGCCGCCGCCCTGGCCGGTTCCGTCGCCTTCGCCCCGGCCGCGTTCACCGCGGCCGCCGGTGACGACGACCCCGGCGTCGGCTCGTCCAACTTCACCCTCGTCGAGAACCTGCCGCACTCCGGTGGGGGCCGCGGCTCGGACATCGAGTTCGCGACGCTCAGCTACGCGGACGCCGACGCAGCCGCTGCGGCGGGCTACGCGAACCCGGGCGCCGACGCGCTGCCCGACGAGCCCGGCATCCAGAAGGACATCGCGCTGGCCGGCACGACCGGTACGCAGTTCTACCTCTACGACGTCACCACGCCGGAGGCGGTCTACGAGACCGCCGCCTACGAGTGCCCGGCCAACCAGGGCGACACGCAGGTGTTCACACGGGAGGCCGAGGACGGCACCGTCCGGACCTTCACGACCTACACCGTCGAGGACGGCGGCTCGGCCGTCTCGCCCAGCGTCCGGTGCGGCGTCGACGCCGGGCTCAGCCCGGTCGGTGCGAACGAGGGCGCGGGCTGGACCGGCACCTTCATCATCGAGCTGACCGACCCGTTCGCCCCGGCGGCCGTGGCCTTCATCCCGGTCGAGGAGGGTTCGCACAACGGGACCGTCCACCCGAGCGGGAACTACTTCTACAACTCGAACTCGTCGTTGGTGACCGAGATCGCGACCCGCAACCCCGGGATCGAGTACTACGACATCTCGGACTTCGAGAACATCGAGCGGCTGGGCAAGCTCGAGCTGCCGTTCGTCCCGCTCTCGCTCGGCTCGGAGAGCCACGACATCACCTTCGACGCCGCGGGCGACCGCGCCTACTCGGCCGCGCTCTCGCAGGGCGTCATCATCGACACGTCCGACCCGGCGAACCCGACGATCATCTCGAACTTCGTCGACCCGACCATCCAGGTGTGGCACCAGTCCGACCCGATCGACGTCGGTGACCGTCGCTTCCTGGTCATCGAGGACGAGGTGGCCGGCGCGACGGGCACGGGCCAGTGCCCCAACGGCGGCGTCCACGTCTACGAGGTGACGCCGGGCACCGACCTCGAGACCGTGCCCCTCAAGGTCGGCTACTGGAACATCGACGAGGCCCGGGTCATGGCGACCGAGGGTGGCGACACGCCGGTGGCGCCGTCGTGCACGGCGCACGTGTTCCGCCTCTACCCCGAGTCCAACCTCATGACCATCTCCTACTACAACGGTGGCGTGCGCGTCGTCGACCTGGGCGGCCTGGAGGGCGTGTCGCTCGGTGCCCAGGGCGTCACGACCTCCTCGGACCTCGAGGCACCGCTGCTGCAGATCGGCTGGCGCCGGTTCGACAACTCCAACTCGTGGGCCGCCAAGGCGCCCCGGATCACGGTCGACGACGACGGCAACGTCGAGGACTTCACGGTCTTCTCCAACGGCGGCCGGGGCCTGGACGTCCTCGCGTTCGACGCCGACGACGCAGCCGGTGCGGCCGAGGCCGCCCGCAGCAGCCAGTGGCTGTCGCCGCGCGAGGCCGAGCTCGAGCTGGGGACCGTGCAGCTGTCGCCGGGCGAACTGCGCAGCAACCTCTCGCCGTACTCCTGCCTGCTGTGACCTGACGCACCACCGAGTCGCCCGGCGCCCCGCGCCGGGCGCTCGTGTGGAGGGGGAGGTGGGCGGCGGGTGACGCGTATCCTCGGACGCTCGACGCCTCCCGATGTTGGACGAGCCGCATGAGCACCCAGGAGCCGGCGACCGCGCCGGACGAGATCGAGCGCTACGACCCGCAGTCGTTCGAGCCCGCGATGGCGACCCGCTGGGCCGAGGAGGGGACCTACACCCTCGACCTCGCCAACACCGGTGACCCCTACTACGCGCTGACGATGTTCCCGTACCCCTCGGGCGACCTCCACATGGGGCACGGCGAGATCTTCACGATCCACGACGCGCTGGTCCGCCACAAGCGGATGACCGGCCAC
>CAYMGL010000032.1:0-15893 GCA_964389945.1 uncultured Actinomycetota bacterium | reverse complement strand
GCGACGAGCTGGATCACGGCGACCCAGAGCGCACCGGTCTGGATGGTGTTCGCCAGGCCGAGGAAGCCCTCGAGGAACTCACGCTGGTCGACGATCTCCTCGACCCCCGGGAAGGCCCCGAAGCGGTCCGAGATGACGGCGAAGCGCTCCGGGTCGGTCAGCTTGACCCGGAACGAGGCCGGGAGCGTCTCGGGGCTGATCGTCTCGACGAGGGCCGGCTGGTCCTCGAACTGCTCGACGAACCGCTCGTAGGCCTCCTGCTTGGACTCGAAGAAGACCTCGGCGACGACCGGCTCGGCCTCCAGCTCCTCGCGCAGCTCCTGCTGCTGCTCCGGGGTGATCGCCGGGCAGCGGGCGTCGTCGCAGAGGAAGATCGAGACCTCGATGCGCCCCTGCCACTCGCCCGCCACCAGGTCGACCTGGCGGCTGAGCAGCAGGGCGGCACCGAACAGGGTCAACGACACCGCGACCGACAGCACGACCGCGATGGTCATGAGCAGGTTGCGGCCGAGACCGATGCCGGCCTCGCGCAGGACGTGGAGCCAACGTGACATTGTGGGAGGTTTCCTCAGTCGGCGTAGCCGTACACGCCGCGCGACTGGTCGCGCACGACGGTGCCCTTCTCGAGCTCGATGACGCGACGGCGCATCGTGTCGACGATCTGCTGGTCGTGGGTCGACATCACCACGGTGGTGCCGGTCCGGTTGATCCGGTCCAGCAGCTTCATGATCCCCACGGACGTCGTGGGGTCCAGGTTCCCCGTCGGCTCGTCGCAGAGCATCAACCGCGGGTGGTTGACGAAGGCGCGTGCGATCGAGACACGCTGCTGCTGCCCGCCGGACAGCTCGTGCGGCATCGCCTCGTGCTTCTCCTCGAGGCCGACCAGGTCGAGCACCTCGGGGACGCGACGGTCGATCTTGGTGCCGCCCTGCCCGATCACCTCGAGGGCGAAGGAGACGTTCTCGAAGACCGTCTTGTTCGGCAGCAGCTTGAAGTCCTGGAACACGTAGCCGATCGAGCGCCGCAGGTGCGGCACCTTCCAGCTGCGCAACGTGTTGAGGTTCTTGCCCGCGACGTAGATCTCGCCGCCGTCCGGGCGCTGTTCGCGCGTCAGCAGCTTCATCAGCGTCGACTTGCCCGAACCGGACGGTCCGACGATGAAGACGAACTCGCCCTTGGCGACGTCCAGCGAGACGTCGTCGAGGGCCACGACCTCGCCGACTTCGCCACGCTTGTAGGTCTTCGTGACGTTCTTGAGGGTGATCACGTGTGTCCCCGGGTGAGGCTGCGCGGTGGGTCGGACCGCGCCACCCATGAAGGCTACGGGCCGTGGCCGAGTGATGCCGACAGGCCCCCCGCGACGCGCCGCGGACGTCAGGTGGTGGCCTGGGCCTCGGCGGCGCGGCGACGCAGCTCTGCCTCGATGAACTCGTCCAGGGCGTCGCCACCGTCCAGGACGGTCGCCGGGTTGCCGTGCTCGTGCTCGGAGCGGTGGTCCTTGGCGATCTGGTTGCCGTACATGAAGAAGCTGCGGATCTGCGAGCCGAACCCGACGTTCTTGCGCTCGCCCCGCAGCCCCTCGAGCTCCTCCTCGCGCTTCTGGCGCTCGAGCTCGGCCAGCTTCACCTTCAGCACGCGCAGCGCCGCCGCCTTGTTCTGGTGCTGCGACTTCTCGTTCTGGGAGGTCGCGACGATGCCGGTCGGGACGTGGGTCAGGCGCACGGCCGAGTCGGTCGTGTTGACCGACTGCCCGCCCGGGCCGCTCGAGCGGTAGACGTCGACACGCAGGTCCTCGTCGGGGACGTCGATGTCGGTCTCGGCCTCGGGCAGGACCGGGACCACGTCGACGGCGGCGAAGGAGGTCTGCCGGCGCCCCTGCGAGTCGAAGGGCGAGTTGCGCAGCAGCCGGTGCACACCGTGCTCGGTCTGCAGCATCCCGTAGGCGTCCGGCCCCCGGACCTCGAACGAGGTCGACTTCAGGCCCGCCTCGTCGCCGTAGGACTCCTCGAAGACCTCGGTCTCGTAGCCGTTCTTCTCGGCCCACCGCAGGTACATCCGCTGCAGCATCTGCGCCCAGTCCATGGCATCCACGCCGCCCTCGCCGGCCTGGATCGAGACGATCGCGTCCTCGCCGTCGTACTCGCCAGACAGCAGCGTCGAGACCTCGATCTGGTCCACCATGCGCACGAGCTTCCCCATGCCCGCGGCGACCTCCCTGGCGGTGGCCTCGTCCTCCATCTCGATGGCGAGCTCGTTGAGCGTCTCGAGGTCCTCGAGCCGCGTCATCAGCAGGTCGTAGCGCTCGACGTCGCGCTCGACCTGGCTCAGCCGCGTCGTGACCTGGCGGGCCTCCTCGGGGTTGTCCCACAGGCCCGGTGCCGAGGCCTCGGCACGGAGCTCCTCGAGGCGCTCACGCTTGGCCTCGATGTCGAGGTACTGCTCGATCGCCGTCACGCGGTCGCGCTGTGCGGCGATCTTCGCGGCGTGGTTGTCGACCATCGGGTCCTCCGAGCTGTGTGCCGCCCGGTTGGCCGTGCACACCCGGGCGACCCACGAGGCTAGCGACGGGCGTCGTCGCACCCACGCGGCCGCAGAGCGCACGGCGTCACGGCACGTGGCAACCGATCCGACCTCCCGTGCGTCCGTACAGGTGGGTGCCACCGAACACGGGGTGCCAGACCACGGAGCCTGCTGATGATCCTCCTCATCGTCCTGACCAGCATCCTGCTCACCGGGACCGCGACCGCCGCCTCGCTGCGCCGGCACGCCTGAGTCGTGCAGCCCCCGCGCGGCCCGTGACGGCGGGACCACGCGCGGGTGAACGCTCGCCGACGACCCGTGACCGCAGGCAGGTCCGGTCGGTTCGTCCCACGAAACCGACCACACCACCTGCCCCGGGACACCCATCATGCATGTCGGCACCACTGCCATCCACCGTCGCAAGCTGCTGCAGACCACCGCACTCGGCGCTGCGCTCGCCTTCACGCCCGCGTTCTACCGCCGCGTCCTGACGACGCCGACCGTCGAGGGGGACGGCCCCTACGGCCCGCTGCAGGAGCCGGACGAGAACGGCGTCGCGCTGCCCGAGGGCTTCTCGAGCCGCATCATCGCCGAGTCGGGGAGGCCCGTGGTCGGCCTGGACACGCTCGGCCAGGAGGTCGCGCTGCCGTACGTCTGGCACCCGTTCCCCGACGGCGCAGCCTGCTACCCCGAGGACGACGGCGGCTACCGGTACGTCAACAACTCCGAGGTGCCGGCCGCCGCGGTCAACGGCCTGGGCTTCGGCGGCGTCGGCGCCATCCGCTTCGACGCCGACGGCAACGTCGTCAGCGCCTACCGGGTCCTCGACGGCACGGTCGGCAACTGCGCCGGCGGCGCGACGCCGTGGGGCACGTGGCTGTCGTGCGAGGAGAACGGTGACAGCGGGCAGGTCTGGGAGTGCGCCCCGGACGGCTCCTTCACCGGCGTCGCGCTGCCCATGCTGGGTCTGTGCAACCACGAGGCCGTCGCCGTCGACCCCGTGAACCAGCACCTGTTCTGCACGGAGGACGACGGCGCCAGCGCCTTCTACCGCTACGTGCCCGCCCCCGGCCGCTACGCCGAGGCGATGGCCACGGGGCAGCTGCGTGCGGCGTCACCCGAGGACGGGACCCTGCAGGCCGCGCAGCTCGACGGGGACGGCAACGTCACCTGGCTGGACATCGAGGACCCGACGGCCACCCCGCTGCGCGAGCAGCGGCCCGAGGCCACGCGCTTCGACGGCACCGAGGGCATCTGGTACGACACCGGCTACGTCTACTTCACGACCAAGGGCGACGACCGCGTCTGGGTGCACGACATCGCCGCCCAGACGATCTCGGTCCTCTACGACGCCGACGCCTTCCCCGACGCGCCACTCACCGGCGTCGACAACGTCACCATCGCACCCTCGGGGGACGTGCTGGTGGCCGAGGACGGCGGCAACCTCGAGATCCGGCTGATCGCCGCCGACACCCGTGAGGTGGCGCCGCTCGTCCGGCTGCCCGGGTTCGCGCACCAGGCCTCCGAGATCACCGGACCGTGCTTCTCGCCCGACGGCACGCGGCTGTACTTCTCGTCCCAGCGCGGCGGCGTGGACACGCCCGGCGCCGGCGTCACGTTCGAGGTGACCGGTCCGTTCCGCACCGAGCGCGTCGCGGTCGCGGCGACCGGCAGGAGGCCGGCGACCTTCGACCCCGCACCGCACTCCCCCGCCTCACCGGGTGCCAACCGGCCCGACCTCGACGCCTGACGGGTCGGTCGCGCAGGGCAGGGCACGTCCTAGGCTGGTGGGTCACCCGACGACCGAGGTCCCCCTTGCCGCTGCCCGACGCTGCCCTGCAGTCACTGCCGAAGGTGGAGCTGCACGTCCACCTCGAGGGCACCGTGTCGGCGAGAACGGCGGCGGCGCTCGCGCGGTCACACGGCGAGGACCCACTGGAGGTGCTCGAGGTCGAACAGGACGGCGACGAGCTGCGCTACCCGACACCGTTCACCGACTTCGACCAGTTCGTGCGGACGTTCGTGGCCACCTCCGGGCAGCTGCGCCGGCCGGAGGACCTCGAACGAGCCACGGCCGCGTTCGCCGAGGGCCAGGCGGCGCAGTCGGTGGTCTGGACCGAGGCGACGTTCACCGCGACGACCCTGGTGTGGCAGGGCTGGGACGCCGACGCCATGTGGGCCGCGATCGCGGCCGGGCTCGGCGACGCCCCCGTCGGCCTGATCATCGACTCGCCCCGCAACCTCGGGACCGACAACGCCCGTCGCGCCGTCGACCTGGCCGAGCAGGGACTCGCGAGCGGCGCCCCGATCATCGGCCTCGGCCTCACCGGACCGGAGACGTCCGCGGACGTGCACGACTTCGCATTCCTGCGCGACGAGGCCGACCGTCTGGGGCTCGGACTCGCGGTCCACGCCGGTGAGACCGGCGGGCCCGAGCAGGTGGCCGGCGCGCTGGACATCGGTGCGGACCGCATCGGCCACGGCGTGGCGTCGGTGCAGGACGACGCGGTCCTCGACCGCCTCGCCGCCGACGGCGTCGTGTGCGAGGTCTGCCCGTCGTCGAACGTGACCCTGCAGGTCGTGCCGAGCATCGCGGACCACCCGCTGCCGGCGATGCGCGACGCCGGTGTGCCGGTCGTGATCAGCAGCGACGACCCGCCGTTCTTCGCCACGACCCTGACCGACGAGCTGCGCCACGCCGAGTCGCTGCTCGGGCTCGACCGGGCGGGCCACGCCGCCCTGCAGCGGCGGGCGGCGCAGGCGGCGTTCCTCCCGCGGGGCCGTCGTGAGGAGCTCGTGGCAGCCATCGACACGTGGGAGCGTGGCTGACGGCGGTCAGCCGTTCGCGCGCAGCCGGACGGGCAGCGCGAACAGGGCGAACGGCCCGTCGACCTGCACGGTCATCAGGCCCAGCAGCTGCCCGGCGTCGCGGTCCTGGCGCGCCGAGATCGTCCACGACCCCTGCGCCGGCAGCTCCAGCGCGGCCACGCCGTTGTCGTCCGTCGTCGCCGCGACCACGTCGCGGCCGGGGCCACCGACCTCGACGGGCAGTCCCGGGATCGGACGCCCCGGGACGAGCCCACCCGTCGGCGCGCCCTCGTAGACCGCCGTCACCAGCAGCTGCGACATCGTCGGCCCCTCCGCCGGGTCAGGCCTGCTGCTCGGCGAGCAGCCCGTCGAGGTCGACCACGTCGAAGCCCCACAGCTCCGAGTCGGTCGCCGCCGGCCGCTGGCCGCCCTCACGGCGCTCCGACGCGTGGGCCTGCTTCTCGCCGTCGGAGGCCTGCCCACCACCGGAGCTGGCGTGGCCCTGCTGGAAGTCACGGCTGTTGAGCCAGTTCTCGAACGCCTCCTGGCTCTCCCACCGGGTCAGGACCATGTAGCGCTCGTTGTCCCCCGAGGTCGGACGGAGCAGGTCGAACCCCTCGAAGCCGGGCGTGCCGTCGACGGCGCGCTTGCGGTTCGCGAACCGCTTCTCGAGCTCGGGGCCCATGCCCTCGGGGACGGTCAGGAGGTTGATCTGCACGATGCTCACGGGAGTGCTCCGCACGGTCGGGTCGGTCGTCGAGGCTACGGGCCGCCGCGGGACCACCGGGCCCCTACCGTGCTTGCCGGACGAAGGGGGTGCGCGTGCTGGTCGCAGGAGCAGACGTCGGCGGGACCAACATCATGGTCGGCCTGGTCGACGAGGACCACGAGGTGGTGGCCCGCCGCAAGCTGAAGACGCCCGACGGCGCCCGCGCCGTCCTGGACGCGATCGTCGGGATGGTGCTGGACTTCGACGAGAAGCCGGGCGCCCTGGGCGTCGGCGTGCCCGGCCCCGTGCACGACGGCCACGTCGTGGAGCTGCCGAACCTGTCGGGCTGGACCCCGGAGCTGTCGATCGTCGACGCCCTCGCGTCGCGCATCGGCATCCCCACCGCCGTCGAGAACGACGCCCAGGTGGGTGTCCTCGGCGAGTGGGTCGCCGGGGCGGCCCGCGACCACGACGACGTGCTCGGGATCTGGCTCGGGACGGGGGTCGGTGCCGGTCTGGTCCTCGGCGGTCGGCCGTTCGGCGGTGCCCACGGCACCGGCGGCGAGTTCGGACACATGGTCGTCCGCCCGGACGGCGCGCTGTGCGGCTGCGGCCGCCGCGGCTGTGTCGAGGCCTATGCCGGCCGCCGCATGATGGGGCTGGCCGTGCAGCGCCTGGTCGACGCGGGGCGCGAGACCGTGCTGTTCGAGATCATGGAGAAGAAGGGCAAGCCGCGCCCCACCTCGGCCGTGTGGCGCGATGCGCTGGAGGCCGGCGACGAGGTCGTCGAGGAGGTCTTCGCGACCGGCGTGGAGGCCCTGGGGGTCGCGCTGGCGTCGGCGGTGAACCTGCTCGACCCCAGCATCGTCGTCATCGGTGGTGGTCTCGCCGAGAAGCTCGGCCAGCCGCTGGCCGACCGCATCGCCGAGGCAGCCGAGGCCCGGGTGATGCACATCGCGGGGCGCCCGGTCGTCGCCGCCGAACGAGGCGACGACAGCGGCGTCATCGGCGCTGCCTGGGTCGGCCGGCAGCGCGCCGCGGGCTGACGACCGGCGCGACCGCCGTCCCCGTCACCAGAACATCGTGCCGGGGCTGCCCTTGAAGGGCCCGACCACCTCCGGGGTGATCCACCCGCCGTAGAACTCGCCGGGCTGCGCCTCGACGGGGGCCCCGTCGACGAGGCAGCGTCCCACGCGTTCCGGGTAGAAGGTGACGTGGCCGCGGATGGCGGCGAACGCCGGGGTCGGGTCCTCGTACGACCACCCGACCTGCGGCACGACCTGGCCGTCCGGCAGCACGAGGTCCCAGTAGGTGGCGCGCCCCTTCCACTCGCAGACCGTGCTGCGGGCGTCGGACCGTCGGAGCCGTCCGTCCACCACGGCGTCCGGCGGCAGGTACCACCCGGGCGGGTGGGAGGTCTCCAGCACCTGGATCGCTGCGGACGTCGCGGCGACGAGGTCGCCGTCCGCGGTCTCGACGCGCACGTCGCGGTCCACCGCGCGGACCGCCGGCGGTCGGGGGTAGTCCCAGACCGACTCCTGCCCCGGGCCGGGCTCGGTGCGTCGTCGCTGCACGGCACTGCCTCTCGTCGCGGACAGAGCGTGCCGCGCCGACCCCCTCCCGAACGGGCAGTCGCGTTACGGTCGGGCTGCCCGGCCGCCGCCACGCACGTGGGCGCGGCCCCGCTGCCCCGATGCCACGCATCCCCGACCAGGCCGAGTTCAACCGCCTGTGGTCACAGGTCTCCACCGGCGATCGTCGCCGCATCCTGCGCGCCGTGAACAAGGGCGAGGTCCTCGAGAGTCGCAAGGAGGCGGCACTGGCCGTCGTCATGGCGCGGCGACAGCAACGCTTCTGGCGCTTCGCGTGGCTGCTCGGACCGCTGATGGCGATCCCGCTGGCCAACCTGCTCGGCATCGAGGGACTCGGCCAGCAGGCGGCGTACGCCCTGCTCGGCGCCGCGGTGCTGCTGGCCATGAGCACGTTCTACACCCGGCGTGCCCGCCGCGCCGAGGAGGGCAACACCGACCACGCCGTCCACGGCCGACGGCGCCGCGACTGACGACGGCGCCGGACGCGGCACCTCACACGGCCGCGAACCACCCCATGGCTCCCGCGTCAGCGAGGTGGTGCTGGTGCGGGTGGAACATGTAGCGACCGCGTTCGGGGAGCGTGAACTCGACGATGGCGCGGTCGCCCTGCGTCAGCGCGACCGTGTCGGCGTGCAGGTCCGGCGTCGTCGACGTCCCCTGCCAGTAGACGTCGAACGTCTGCGCATGCAGGTGGAAGCTGCCGATGGGCTCGTGCTCGGTCATGTTCAGCACGTAGGCGCGGACCAGCCCGCCCACGGGGACGGTGATCGGGTGCCGCTGGTACCACCCGGCCACCCCGTTCCACGTCGCCAGTTCGTTGCGGCCGTCGCCGTCGACGTCCCAGCCGGACAGCAGCAGCACGACCTCGGTCGCGGGCGGCCGCGGCGCTGGCGGGTCGACGATGAACGCGCCGTACAGCCCCTTGGCGATGTGCACGGCGAGCGGCGGCGTGTGGCAGTGGTACGGGTGGATGCCGAACGGCTCGGCGGTCACCTCGTAGGTGAAGGACTCGCCCGGCGGGATCGGCTCCCAGCCGTCCATCTGCGGACTGTGGCGGCCGTGGAGGTGGAGGTTGTGCGGCCGCTCGGTGCGGTTGTTGACCGTGACGCGCAGCGTGTCGCCCGCGGTGGCCCGCAGGATCGGCCCGGGCGTGCCACCGCCGTAGGTCCAGGCGTCCACGACGGTGTCGTGCGCCACCTGCAGCGACGTCTCGACCACGTCGACCTCGTACTCGCGCAGGGCCCCCGGCGGCTGGTCGTCGCGTGGTGGCGGGAACGTGACGTCGTCGAGCAGCCCTGCGGGCAGGTCCAGCGGCGGGGCCGCCCCGTGGCCGTAGTTGGCCGCGACCGCGGCGTCGCCCACGATCCCGCGACCGTCCGGGTAGGCGTCCGTGCCGTGCCCCGCGGCACCGTGACCGGCATCGGCCGCAGTGGCGCCGGCGACCTGCCGGCCGCCCAGCCCGAGCCCGGCGACGCCGAGCCCGCCCAGCGCGGCCCGTCGCAGGAAGACCCGGCGCGACGTCCCGTCGTCCGCAGGGACCTGCCCGCTGCCGTCCTCGTCCATGTGGCTCAGACAACCCCGCCCATGACGGCCGCGCCACCGACGATCACGACGAACGCGAGGAAGCCGCCGACGACGACCATGAGCCGTTGCGACAGCGGGATCGGTGACCCGCCGGCGAAGAGGTAGGCGACCGCGCCGACGAACGGCACGACCAGCACGGCGGCCATCCATCCCAGCGCACCACCGCCCTCGAGGTCCTCACGCCGGACGATGTCCCACAGCGCCAGCGTGACCCACGCGGCCAGCAGGACGAACGGCAGGTAGTAGCCGTAGAGGCTGAACAGGCCGGGCCAGAAGCCCGCGGCGAGCGGCATGCCGGACATGGTGAGCTCCAGTGACTGGTCAGGGGGCCCCGCGGCGTCGGGGACGGACAGGCTGGTGGGGTCGCGGACGACGTCCGCGAAGACGTCGTACGCCGGACGGACGGGGGCGTCGGCGGCCATCGAGGGCTGCGTCGGCGGCACGGGCTGGGACTGCCAGTCGTTGATCGGGAAGCCGTCCAGCTGCGCCGTCTGCGCGAAGCGGCCGAGCAGGAAGAAGAGCCCGGAGGTGTTGCTGCCCCACGGCAGTCGCAGGTCGCCGTCGCAGGGCTGGGCGAGTTCGAGTCCGGCGGGGACGGTGCGCTGGAGCTCGTTGTCGGCGAAGCAGTCGCCACCGAGCCCGGGCCCGGTCAGCAGCACGTCGCCGACACCCGAGCCGTCGATGACGTTGCCGCGAACCTCGTTGCCGCCCGAGAACCAGATGTTCTCGTCCGGCAGCGGCACGATCGCGACCCCGGCGAGGGTGTGGTCCTGGATGCGGTTGTTGACGACCAGCGCGTCGCGGACACCGCCGAGCACGACGCCGACGCCGCGCGACGAGTCCTGGATCGACAGGGCCGGCGCGGTCGTCGACGAGTTGTCCTCGATGAGGTTGCCGGCCACCACGACGTCGGTCGCCGGTGGCAGCAGCTCCGAGTCGAGCGAGTTCGGCACGATCCCGGCCGCGTTGTCGTGCCAGTGGCTGTCGTAGATGTGCACGCCGCTGGCGTTGGTGCCGGAGTAGCCCAGACCGTTGTTCTCGGCCTCGACGTTGCGGATCACTGCCTCGCACGGGTCGCACTGACCGATGTAGAAGCCCGCGTCGGGCGAGCCACTGGCGTAGCTGTCCTCGAACAGGCCATCGGTCGCGTCGAAGGAGTAGATGCCGTAGACGCCGTTGTTGTACGCCGTCAGGTGGCTGCCGCGGTAGCCGCGCAGGCCGGTCCAGAACACACCGTTGATCGTGGCGTTGCGCACGGTGAGGTTCTCGACCGCGACGCCGTCGGCACCGGCGACGTTGATCGCGTTGGGCCGCTCGAACTGTCCGTCGACGACCACCTCGTTGCGGTCGGTCCCGCGGATCGTGATGTAGGGCGTCGAGACGTTGACCTGCTCGAAGTACGCGTACGTCCCGTCGTCGGCCCGGTGCGCGTCGTCCTGCGGCGCCGGACCGACCAGCACGAGGTCGCCCGGCTCGGCCGCGTCGACGGCGTTCTGGATCGTCGGGTGGTCCTCGGGGACCCGCCGGGTGGTGCCGGTCCACTCGGTGACCGGTTCCGCGGGGGCGTCGTCGCCGGCGGCCGAGTACTCCACGTCGCCGACGACCAGGACGGCCGCCATGCCCTCGCCCTCGGCGGTGCCGTGGAGCGTGCAGTAGTACTCGTAGACCCCGGGCTCGTCGAAGACCATGTCGATCGAGGTGCCGGGCTCCTGCACGGCGAGGAAGTCCTGCCCGTTGGCCTCGCCGGTCGACCACGACCCGTCGATGGCCACGGCGTTGTGCACGGTGTCGCCGCTGAGTCGCCACCGCACGGTGTCACCGACCTCGATCCGGGTGACGTCGCGGGTGAAGAAGTTGTCCTGCATCCCGATCGTGACGCGTCCGTCCGGCGCCTCGCCGCTGTCGCTGCAGCCGGCGAGCAGCGCCGCCGCAGCCACGGCGGCCAGCACCCACACGAGTCGACGCACGCCCTCTCCCCTCCCGCAACGCCGGACCCTAACCGGCCGCACGCGGCGACGGGGGCAGGCGCGTCAGCCGGTCACGATCGGCAGGCCCGCGTCGTTCCACGCGACGATGCCACCGTCGACGTCCACGACGTCGGTGAAGCCCTGCTCGGTCATGACGTCGCGGGCACCGGCCGAGCGGTTGCCGGACCGGCAGTAGATGACGTAGTCGCCGTCGCGGTCGAACTCGGCGATCCGCTCGGCGAAGTCGGGGGCGTTGTAGTCCACGAGCACGGCACCCTCGAGGTGGCCGGCGGCGAACTCCTCGGGGGTGCGCACGTCGATCACGACGCGGTCGGGCTCCTCGGCCAACAGGTCCGCGACGGCCTGCGGGTCGTCGACGCGCACACCGGACGTCGCGGTCCCGGCGTCGGCGCACGCGCTCAGCGCCAGTGCGAGGCCGATGACGGTGAGGGCGGTGGCGAGACGGCGGACGAACACGACGGACCTCCGGACGGCGGGCGGAACAGGCCGCCACAAATTGTACGGACAATTCGGAGGAGGACCAACACCGTGGCAGGACCGGCCCCGCTCAGCGACCCCTGGCCAGGTCCTGCAGCCAGCGGTAGCTGTCCTTGGGCGTGCGTTCCTGGGTGTCGTAGTCGACGTGGACGATGCCGAAGCGCGGGCCGTACCCGTGCGCCCACTCGAAGTTGTCCAGCAGCGACCAGGCGTGGTAGCCGACCAGGGGGACGCCATCGTCGCGGGTGTCGAGCATCGCGGCCAGGTGGTCGGTGAGGTAGGCGACGCGTGCCGGGTCGTGGACGGCACCGTCCGCACCGACCTCGTCCGGCAGTGGGATGCCGTTCTCGGCGACGGTGATCGGCAGGTCCGGCAGGAAGGCATGCGCCTGGTGCAGGACCGCGGCCGCCCGCTCGGCGTCGATCCGCCAGCCGAGCATGTTCGTCGGTTCCGAGGAGTCGGCGGGGACGTGGACCACCCCGTCGAGACCGGGCCCCGCGGGCCGGCGGTCGTCGTCGTCGCCCGCTGCCACGACCTGCGGCCCGTAGGAGTTGATGCCGAGCCAGTCGAGCGGCTCCGCCCACAGCGCCGCGTCGCCCTCCCTGGCCAGCTCCTCCAGCTCGACGAACGGCGCGACGCTGGTGGCCAGGACGTCCTCGGGGATCGCGCCGGTGAGGGCACCGAGCCACCACCGGTTCTGGGTGCCGTCGACCCGCTCGGCGGCGTCGCGATCGCCCTCGCGGTCGGTCGCAGGGCGGACGTCGTTCAGGTTGAGCACGATCCCGAGACCCTCCGCCCCGACGCTGCGCAACGCCTGGACCGCGAGGCCGTGGCCGACCAGCAGGTGGTGGGCCGCACGCACCGACCCCGCCTCGTCACGCACGCCGGGTGCGTGCTCGCCCCGTTCGTAACCGAGGAAGGCGGAGCACCAGGGCTCGTTCAGCGTCGACCACGCCGGCACACGGTCCGCGAGCCGCTCGGCCACCAGCAGCGCGTAGTCGGCGAACCTGCCGGCGGTGTCGCGGTGGCGCCAGCCGCCGAGGTCGTCCTCGAGCGCCGCGGGCAGGTCCCAGTGGTAGAGCGTCACGTTCGGTCGGATACCGCGCTCCAGCAGACCGTCGACGAGGCGGTCGTAGAAGTCGAGCCCCGCCTGCAGCGGCCTCCCACGACCGTTGGGCTGGATCCGGGGCCATGCGACCGAGAACCGGTAGCTGTCGACACCGAGCTCGGCCAGCAGGTCGAGGTCGTCCTCCCACCGGCGGTAGTGGTCACAGGCCGGCGACCCGCTGCTGCCGTCCGCGATCGCACCGGGTCGCATGGCCAACGCATCCCAGATCGAACGACCACGACCGTCCGCGGTGACCGCACCCTCGATCTGGTGGCTCGACGTGGCGACGCCCAGGACGAAGCCGTCGGGCAGGTCGCCCGGGGTCACCTCGCGCGTCGGCGCCGTCGGGGGCGCGGCCATCACCACCTCCATCGTGTGAGTGCCTCGCACCGTATGTCGGGCGAGCCACTCACACGATGCGGGGCGGTGGCGTGCTCAGCCGATGACGCGACGGGCCGCGTCCACGACTGCCGCGGTGGTGATCCCGAGCTCCTCGTAGAGCACCTCGGCCGGCGCCGAGGCGCCGAAGCGATCCAGCCCGACGGCCTCGCCGTCGATGCCCACGTGACGCTCCCACCCGAAGGTGGTGCCGGCCTCGACGGACACCCGGTTGGGCACCTCGAGGGGCAGCACCTCGTTGCGGTACGCAGCGTCCTGTGCGGCGAAGCGCTCCCAGCTCGGCATCGACACCACGCGGGCAGCGATGCCGTCGGCCGCGAGCTCCTCGGCCGCCTCGACCGCGAGCTGCACCTCCGAGCCGGTGCCGAGCAGGATGACATCGGGCTGCCCGTCACCGTTGGTCGCGTCGCGCAGGACGTAGCCGCCACGCGCGACGGCCTCGACCGGTCCGCCGGGCTTGTCGCCCAGCGCCGGCACACCCTGTCGGGTGAGGGCCAGGATCGTGGGGCCGTCGTGCTGCAGCGCCGCGGCCCACGCGCCCACCGTCTCCTCGGCGTCGGCGGGGCGCAGGACCATGCAGTTGGGCATCGCCCGCAGCGACGCGAGCTGCTCGATCGGCTGGTGGGTGGGACCGTCCTCCCCGAGCCCGATGGAGTCGTGCGTGGCGACCCACACGACGCGCTGTCCCATCAGCGCGGCCAGGCGGATCGCGGCACGGGCGTAGTCGGTGAAGATGAGGAACGTCGCCGCGTACGGCAGGAAGCCACCGTGCAGCGCCATGCCGTTGCAGATCGCACCCATCGCGTGCTCGCGGACGCCGAAGCGGAGGTTGCGCCCGCTGCGGTCCTCGGCGCTGAAGTCACCGGCGCCGTCCACGTCGGTCTTGTTCGACCCGGCGAGGTCGGCCGACCCGCCGACCAGCTCGGGCAGGACGCCGGCGAGGGCGTTGATGACCTCGCCCGAGTTCGCGCGGGTCGCCTTGCCGTCGCTGGCCGTCGGCAGCGCGTCCTCCCAGCCGTCGGGCAGCCGACCGGCCATCCGCCGCTCGAGCTCGGCGGCGCGGTCGGGGTGCTCCTCGGACCAGGTCGCGTACAGGGCCGTCCACGCGTCGTGCGCGGCCGCGCCCTCGGCGCGGGCGTCCATGTGGTCGCGGACGTCGTCGGGGACGGTGAAGGGCGCCTCGTGGGGCCAGCCGAGGGCCGCCTTGGTGGCGACGATCTCGTCCTCGCCCAGCGGCGCGCCGTGGCTGTCGCTGGTCCCGGCCTTGGCCGGCGACCCGTGCCCGATCACCGTGCGCACCGCGATGAGGCTGGGGCGCCCGTCGGCCTCGGCCGCGGCGATCGCAGCACGCAGTGCATCGACGTCCGTGACGTCCGCGACCCGGTCGGTGTGCCAGCCGTAGGCGTCGAACCGGGCGAGGACGTCCTCGCTCATCGCGATGTCGGTCCCACCGTCGATGGTGATCGCGTTGTCGTCGTAGAGGTAGACCAACCGACCGAGCCGGAGGTGCCCGGCCAGCGAGGCCGCCTCGCTGGCGACCCCCTCCATGATGTCACCGTCGCTGACGATGCCGTAGACGCGCTGGGGGAAGAGGCCGACACCCTCGGGGTCGAACTCGGCCGCGAGCTTCTCGGCTGCCAGCGCCATGCCGACGCCGGTCGCGAAGCCCTGGCCCAGCGGGCCGGTCGTCGTCTCGACGCCGGCCAGCTCGAACGACTCCGGGTGGCCGGCCGTGACCGAGCCCCACTGGCGGAACTGCTTGATGTCGTCCAGCGTCGGTCGCTCGTAGCCGGCCAGGTGCAGCGCCGCGTACAGCAGCATCGACCCGTGCCCGGCGGAGAGCACGAAGCGGTCGCGCGCCCACCAGTCGGGGTCGGCCGGGTCGTGCCGCATGGCCTCGCGGTAGAGCACGTAGGCCATGGGGGCACACCCCATCGGCATCCCGGGGTGGCCCGAGTTCGCCGCCTGGACGGCGTCCATCGCGAGGGTGCGGATCGTGTCGATGGACGCCTGCGTGACGTCGTCGAGCACGGGGGTCGTCAGGTCTGCCACTGCCGGTGTCCGATGTCGGGTGGTGCGCTGCGGCCGTGAGGCTACGCCGCTCGCGGACCCGACCCCAGTCGGGCCGGTCACGGACCGTGCAGGCGCGCGGTCTACCCTCGCCGGCCACCGACCTCCCGAGGCGTCCGTGGCCCTCCTCCCCCACCGTGTGACGGTCAGCGTCGCGCTGGAGAACCTCCCCGGCATGCTCGCCCGCGTCGCGGGGGCGATCGAGGACGCGGGCGGCGACGTGGCCTCCTCCGAGCGCACCGGCGGCCAGCGGCACGTCGTGTTCCGGGACCTGGCGATCGACTGCCGCGACGAGGCACACGGCGAGGAGGTCGCGGCCGCGATCCACGCGATCGAGGGCGTCGAGGTGCTCGCGCTGGAGGACGACGTCATCGCGGCCCACGAGGGCGGCAAGATCACGATCCAGAACAAGGTCAAGGTGGAGGACGCCAACGACCTGGCCATCGTCTACACCCCGGGCGTCGCCAAGATCTGTCGGCTGATCGACGAGGACCCGGTCGCGGCCTACCGCCACACCATCCGCGGCAACTCCGTGGCGGTCGTCACCGACGGCTCGGCGGTGCTGGGCCTCGGGGACATCGGCCCGCTCGCGTCGCTGCCGGTGATGGAGGGCAAGTGCATGCTGCTGAAGTCCTTCG
>CAYMGL010000031.1:0-15899 GCA_964389945.1 uncultured Actinomycetota bacterium | reverse complement strand
GCGAGTCGCCCTGCGCGTAGAGGTGGTCGCGCAGGTCCATGATGAGCATCTTGGGCGACAGCGGCTTGCCGGTGTTCCACGCCGGGCACTGGCTCTGGCAGCGGCCGCACTCGGTGCAGCTCATCATGTCGAGCATGCCCTTGAACGGCATGTGGTCGATCTGGCCGATGCCGAGGACGGTGTTCTCGTCCATGGCCTCCATGTCGATCTTCTTGGTGGGCAGCGCGCCGAGCGACTTGGGCTGCTTGGCGAACGCCTCCTGGAACGGGATCGTCACGATGTGGAGGTGCTTGGAGTTGAGCGTGAAGATCAGGAAGCCACCGACGATCGCGAGGTGGCCGACGAGGTTGACCAGCGAGATCCACTCGAGGGTGACCTCGTTGATGCCGACCAGCTGCTCGCCGAACCAGCGGCTGACGAAGGCGGCCTCGGTCGGCGCGTGGTCGAGCGCGAAGCGGGCACCGTGGGCGATGAACAGCGTCCACACGACGAGCAGCTCGAACAGCAGCGTCCACCAGCCCTGGTTCATGTTGGACCCGGCGAAGCGGCTGGTGCGCCCCTTGCGCCGCGGGTCCTGGGCGAGGCGCATCGCGGCGAAGATCGTGATGCCGGTGATCGACAGGAGCATGAACACGTCCTGCGAGAACCCGAGCACGTCGTAGGCGGTGACGCCGGCGACCTCGATGCGGTTCAGCAGCGGCAGCTGGAAGGTCGGTCCGAAGTAGATCTCGCCGATCGCCTCGAGCACCGTCGTCTGGAGCACGAAGAACGCGTACATGACCCAGAAGTGCGCGATCCCCGGCAGGGACCAGCGCAGCAGCTTCTCCTGGCCCAGGATCTTGCGGAACCAGTAGGACATGTTGCCGAGCACGGCCTCGCGGGTCGCGCGCTCCGGCATCGGCTGGCCCACGCGCACGAGGCCGTAGAGCCAGGACACCCGCCGTGCGGCGATGGCACCGACCACGCCGAGGACCGCGGTCCCCGTCACGATGCGGACGACCGTCATCAGCGTCTCGGTTTCCACGCGCACTCCTTCGCAGGCCGGTGCTGGCGGGAGGATATGGCGCGGACCGGCCGCGGTGACCAATCGGCCTGTCCGCGCGGTGTGCGCGGCTCAGGCGGGGCCGCGGAGGCGCGGCGAGCGTGCGATGCCGGAACCAGCGCCGAGCAGCCCCGCCCACCGAGCGGAGCGAGGTGCAGTCACCGATAGACCTTGCGGCGGTGGACGTCGGTGCGGGCGCTGGCGACGCGGTCGAGGATCAGCAGGCCGTCGAGGTGGTCGAGCTCGTGCTGGAGCGCGCGGGCCTCGAAGCCCGAGGCCTCGATGACGCGGCTGTCGCCGTCGGGCGTGGTCCCGCGCACGACGACCTCCGTGGCCCGCCGGACGTCGCAGGTGAAGTCGGGGACCGAGAGGCAGCCCTCGCGCGCCCGGTCCGACCCCGTGGCGACCACGAGCTCGGGGTCGAACAGGACGAGCAGGCCGTGGTTGCCCTCCGGCGGCTTGCGCATGACCGACACGTCGAGGCAGAACGCGCGCGACGGCACGCCGATCTGCGGGGCGGCGACCCCGACGCAGCCCTTGTTGGCGTACATCGTGTCGACGAGGTCCTCGGCGAGCTGCTGCTCGGGCTCGCCGATCGAGCCCACCGGGCCGCACAGTCCCTTGAGGATGCGGGAGGGGTAGAGGACGGCGTCGCGCGCGGTCATCTCAGTACGTCACGTCGTCGAGGGCGCGCAGGGTCCAGTCGACGCCGAGGTCGGCAGCGGCTGCCTCCACGGCGCCGCGCACGGTGGACTCGTCGTCGGTCGACAGCTCGACGACCAGGGCGTAGACCGGTTCGGTCTCGCTGCCGATCAGCCGGCTCGACAGGTCGGTGACGTTGGCGCCCACGTCGGCCAGTGCGCCCGCGACGCCCGCGAGGATCCCCGGGTGGTCGGCGCCGTACACGCTGAGCAGGTGGGTCGCGGCCGCGGCCTCGTGCGCCTCGCCCGCGTCGACCACGGAGAGGTGGAGGTTGAGGTCGGCCGTCCCGGCACGCAGCGCCGCGTCGAGGGCGTCGGCGTCGTCGTCCCCGGTGACCAGCAGCACCAGCGAGAAGCGCCCACCGAGGATCGTCATCGCGGAGTCCTCGATGTTGCCGCCGCGGTCGTGCAGGACGCGAGCGACCGCAGCGACGATGCCGGGCTGGTCGGCGCCCATGGCGGTGACGGCGAGCTCGGGCACGACGGCTCCTGGTGGTGGGGGCCACGACGCTAACGGTTGCGCGCCTCGCGGACGACCTCGCGCGGCCCCCCGGGGGGCTGCCGAGATCCCGCGTAACCGATGCGCGCGTCGCTCGTTGGAGCCGGTGATGCATCCCCAGAGGAATGCAGGAGATGCGGCCACGGCCGTCGAACACCTGCCCAGCACCCGATTCGGCGCCCCCGGCCCGAGCCCGCGAGGTACAGACATGAAGACCCGATCCCACGCGATCCCCAGCCGCCTCACGGCGCTGCTGGGCGTGCTGGCCATGATGGCGACGTTCGTCGTCGTCGGTGCCACGCCCGCCTTCGCAAGCACCGAGGGCTTCGCGCGCCTCCAGGCCGGCGCGCAGGTCCTGCCCGGCGACTTCACCTACACGGTGGAGGTCGAGGCCGCAGGCGGCGTCGGTGCCACCGACGCGAACCTCATCGTCGTGACGATGCCGGCTGGCATCGGCGTGTCGGTCACCCCGGGCGCCGATCTCTCGGCACCGGGCGGGTTCACCGGGCGCGTCCAGGAGATCGGTCCCCTCCAGCGCATCATCTACTCCGGCGGGCTGCTGGAGTCGGGGTCCGAGATCGACATCGACATCCCGACCAGCATCGCTGCGCCGACGCAGCCGAGCGAGACCGCCGGCAACTTCGACGTCCAGATGTCGAGTGACGCCGGTCGCACCTTCGCGACCGCGCAGGCTGGCCAGAGCGACGGTGGTGGCACGCTGCGCACCGTGATCCGCTTCCTCGAGATCGAGCTGGTGGACACCGTCGCCCCGACGCCGCTGGGTGCACAGGACGGCTCGGGCACCGAGGGGCAGGACATCGACGTCCAGGCGGTCGTGCGCAACTACCTGCCGACCGGCGTCAGCGTCGACCTCTCGCTGAACGCCGCCTCGGGCGACAGCGACAACTTCCCCGTCAACGAGACGGTCGAGGGGACCCAGCGCATCCTCGTCCCGGGCAACGGCACCGCGGGTGCGACCTTCGACGTGGAGCTCGGCGCCGCGCGCAACAACGACGGCAACGCCGCTGACCGCCCGGTCAACTTCAACGCCTCCGCGGTCGAGGTCACCTTCGGTGGGACCTCGCTGTCGACGGACAACCTCCCCTACGAGGTGCAGATCCAGAGCCGCCTCGCGGTCACGGGCTCCACCTTCGCGCCCCGCGCGGTCGCACCCGGTCCGCGCACCTTCACGGTCGACGCGGCCCACTCGGGCACGCCCGCCTTCACCATCGACGGCGCATCCATCAACTTCGCCGACACGACCGCGCTGCTCGACGGTGAGAGCCCCGACACGTTCGCGGCCGGCGACACCAAGACGATCTCGTTCACCGGTCAGGTCGAGGGCGACGACGGTGACTTCCCCGTCGAGTTCCTCTACTCGGCGACGGACGAGAACGGGTACTCGTACATGATCAACTTCGGTCGCTTCACGGAGCCGACCGGCAACCCGCTCTCCCCGCGCCGCGACGTCCTGGTGACGATCGACGCGCTCGCCCCGATCCTCGAGCTCGAGATCGACCTCCCCAACGACAGCGAGGGGCGCCAGCAGGACGAGGCCAAGAACGGCGACACGATCACCGTGACCGGCACCGTCGACGACACGTCCGCCACGCTCGGCGACGTCGCGCTGGTCGCCAACGGTGTGCGCATCGCCGAGGCGACGCCGACCCGGTCGACCCTCGACCCGGGCAGCTTCTCCGCCACGTTCGACGACGTCGCCTTCCCGCTCGCGGCCGGTTCGTTCACGGCCCTGGGCACCGCAGAGGACGACGCGGGGAACGTCGGTGAGGCCGTGGCCGACACCGAGCTCTACGACAACATCGTCCCCCTGCTGATCAGCGCTCGCACCGAGAGCACCTCGGACAGCCCCACGGCTGCACTCGACGCGCTCATCTCGGACGCGGCGCGGATCTCGGTCCGCTTCTCCGAGAACAACCTGATCATCGGTGGCTGCAACCCGAACCAGTGGTCCATCGACGGGCAGCAGACCGTCAAGGAGGTCCGCTTCACCAACGGGCAGCGCTGCACGCCGGGCGTCATCGGTCCGGACAACGAGCGCATCCTCGTCCTCACGAACGCCTACGACCGTGAGGCCACGCCCTCCGTCACGTACACCCCCGGCTCCACGGGCGGCAACGTGAAGGACGGCGCCGGCAACTTCGCCCTCGAGAACACCGTGACGGCCGTCACCGGCATCGTCCCGGCCCTGCCGGACCTGGTGGACGTCTACCGCGACACGGGTGACGCCCTGAGCCCGGACCAGTGCCTCGAGGAGGACGGTCCCTGCGAGGACGCCTACTTCGACGAGGGTGACACCGACGCCTACTGGACCCGCTTCGACGGTGACGACACGGTCGTCTGCGTCGCTGGTGCCCGCTCGGGCTACCAGGTGGAGGTCACCGACGGCAACGGCAACGCCCTCCTCGGGACGCGCAAGAGCACGACGGGAAGCCCCGGCTGCATCCGGGTGCCCCTGGGTGGCAGCGACGCGATCTACGAGCGTGGCGTCCGCTTCATCAACAGCGCGGGTGTCGGCCCGGCGGTCAAGTTCCTGATCGCGCTCGACACGGTCGTCCCGACCATCGACACGGTGACCCGTGCCGGTGACGAGGTCACCGTCGCCTTCGACGACAAGCTCGTCGCGGGGGAGGACTTCGCCCTCGACTGGCTGGTGTACGAGCGTCTGTCCTCTGGCGACAACGTGTTCTACTCCCCGGACTCGGTGAACGCACCGGGCCAGGGCGAGGACATCGACCTGACCAAGCGCGTGCTGACGGTGGACTTCCGGGAGTACGGCGAGTTCGCAGGGATCGGCTACGACTACCAGTCGGGTGACTTCGGCGGGGCTCGCTACGCGGACCGCGCGGGCAACCTGTTCGGCGACAACGTCGGACCGGTCCCACCCAGCGCCCAGTGACGCCAGCGCGCGGCTGAGCAACCGACGTGAGCGGGGAAGGTGTTCGTCACCTTCCCCGCTCCCGTTCGTTGGTACTGATGACAGTCAGGAGAAGCCGTGGAGCAGCCGGTCCGTCGTCGTGTGGTCGCCACGGTCGTGGCGCTGGCCCTGCTCGTCGCGGGCGTCGTCGCGGCGGCGCCCGCCTCCTCGGGCATCGTCCTCACGCCGGCGCTCGACGGCGCCACGGCGGTCAAGTCCGGGATGGCCGTCGAGGTCAGCGGCCAGGTCGACCTCGCCGGCGGCAGCTCCTTCCTCGTCGACGCCGAGTTCATCGGCTACGACGCCGACGGCGACGAGGTCGTCCGCGGCAACGCCTACTTCAACGCCAACCGCAGCAGCGGGAGCGACAGCAGCCCCGAGTACATCGACATCGACGCGGCCGGCAACGTCGACGGCCTGCTCACGCTCGGGTGCGAGTTCGGCGACGCGACCTCGCTGCCGCAGGACCAGGTCGTGCCTCCCTGCGACGGCCAGACCGCGACCGCGTGGGACATGCAGCTGGTCCTCGTGACGCCGGACAGCACCTTCCACTCGGACCTGATCCGGGTCGACCCGGTCCCGCCGGTCGTCGAGGGCTACGAGGTCACCTCCCCGACCACGATCCTGGTGACCGTCAGCGAGCCGGTGACCCACCCGACCGGGACCGAGTCGACCAACGACTGGGTCCTCCCCGACGGTGAGGCCGTCGTGGTCGGTGTCACGCGCGCCACCGACGACTGCGCCTACGGGCCGGGCGAGGACACCCGTGGTGGTGCCGACGGCTGCACGTTCCAGCTGACCGTGTCGCCCGCACTCGGACGCGACGCCACGCCACGGGTGCTCTACCAGCCCAGCGAGACGCGGGTCACCAACGCCAACGACGCCAAGCACGTCGACGGCGCCGACAACTCCATGTACCTGCGGTCGGTCGAACCGACCCGCGGTGACCGGTTCGACTCGCTCGCCGCCGATCGCGTCGGGCCGGTGCCGCCGAGCATCCAGACCGTCGCCGGCCAGCCCGCCACCGACCCCGACACCGGCGAGCGGCTGGTCCTGGGCAACGACCCACGGCCCGCGATCGGCATCGGTGGCCTCACCGCCGGGCACGGTGTCGAGGTGCAGGTCGACGGCACGCCTGCGGCCAGCGGCACGGCCGCGGACACCACGGCCACGCTCACCCTCGACGAGGCGCTCGCCGACGGCACCCACACCGTGACCGCGACCGCGAGCGACACGGCCGCCTGCGACCCCAACGACCCCGGCGCGGGCACGTGCAGCAACGACTCCGAGCCCTCGACGTCGGTCACCTACGACCTCGACACCGTGGCGCCCGAGGTCATCGGTGACGTGCTGGCGCGCAGCTCGACGATCACCGTCGCGCTCAGCGAGGAGGTCACGGGACCCGACGACGCCGCCGACTGGACCGTCAGCAACCCCGGTGGTGCCGCGGTGACCGTCGACGCGGTCGAGGACGACGGTGACGGCAGCGCGAACCGCCGGCTGCGGATCAGCGGTGGCCCGGTCGCGCCCGGCGCCGAGCTCACCTACAGCCCTGTCGCCGAGCGCTACGAGGACGCGCACACGAACGTGCTCGCCGACGTGACGGTGCCGTTGACGCTCGCCGAGCTCCCGGTCGCCGCGATCACGAGCGTGACCGGCGACGAGACCGAGGCCGGTGTGCTGGGCGACACCACCCCCGTGCAGTTCACGGTCACGCTGGACGAGCCGGTTGCGGCGTTCGAGTCGGCCACCGTCGACTACCGCACGGTCGCCCTGGGCTCGGCGACCCTCGGCCCCTCCTGCGACGGCACCGTCGACGCCGTGTCCACGGCGGGAACCATCACCTTCGCGGCCGGCGAGGACACGTCCGACCCGGTCGAGGTGGAGGTCTGCGCCGACGAGCTCGACGAGTTCGACACCGAGTCCGTGGTGCTCGAGCTGTCCGACCCGCAGGGCCTGCGCCTCCCCGGCGGGCAGCCGACGGCCGTCGGCATCGACACGATCACCGACGACGACCCGGCGCCGGTCGTGTCCTTCTCCGACCCGTCGCCAGAGGTCGCGGAGGGCGACAGCGTCGAGCTGACGGTCGAGCTCGACGCGGTCAGCGGCAAGGACGTCACGGTCGACTGGACGACCGTGCTCGACCTCAGCGCCGACGAGGCCGACCTGCCGCAGCAGTCGGGCACCGTCTCGATCCCCGCCGGCCAGGCGACCGGCACGCTCGAGGTCACGACGCTGCAGGACCTCGACGTCGAGTCCGGTGAGCGCTTCGCGGTCGAGCTGGCCACCGACGACACCTCCAACGCGGTCGAGCCGGACGGCGGTGCCCGCGTCCAGGTGGACATCGTCGACGACGACGTGCTCACACCGCTGGTGACGCTGTCGGGCGGCGACGTGGACGAGGACGCCCGCGGCGACCTGTTCGTGCTGGAGCCCGGCACGCTCGCCTTCGAGGTCGAGCTGTCCGAGGCGGTCGGCCGCACCGTCCGGGTCGACTACGCCACGACGGCTGGTGGCACCGCCACGCCGGACGACGAGTTCACCCCGACGACCGGGACGCTGGAGTTCCAGCCGGGCGACACGGCCGGCATCGTCGAGGTCGAGATCGCCGACGACGAGCTCGACGAGTTCGACGAGACGATCGAGCTCGAGCTGCGGAACCCCGACGGGGTCGCGTTCCCGGGTGAGGCCCCGGCGCTGCGCGCCCTCGGCACGATCCTCGACGACGACCCGCTCGCCGTCGCGGCCTTCACCGACGACTCGACCAGCCTCGGGGTCGCCGAGGGCGCGACCGCCGACCTGACCGTCGAGCTCGACACGGTGAGCGGCAAGGACGTGCGCGTCGACTGGACGACCACCTACGGCGGCACGGCCTCCGACGCGGACGCCCCGGCGCAGTCCGGCACCGTCGTGGTCCCGGCCGGCGCCACCACCGCAACGTTCCAGGTCACGACGTCGCAGGACGACGAGGCCGAGGGCGACGAGACGTTCGACGTCGAGCTGACGGCCGCCACCGACGGCGCGCTGGCCGACGACGGCCGGCCGGTGGTCGCGACCATCACGATCGTCGACGACGAGGTGACGCTGCCGACCCTCACCGTGACCGGCGGCACCGTCGACGAGGGCGCCGCGGACGTCGTGCCGCCCGTGACGCCACTGGACACCAGCGCCGCGGCCGCGACACCGCTCGAGGAGTCGCTGGTCTTCACCGCGACGCTGTCCGAGCCCGCCGAGGGCGACGTCACCGTCGACTTCGCAACCGTGGACACCGGTAGCGCCACCGCCGGGACCGACTACACCGCACGTTCGGGGACGGTCACCATCCCCGCGGGCGAGACCAGCGCGCAGGTCACGATCGACGTGCTCGACGACACGCTCGACGAGTTCGACGAGCTCGTCGTCGTGCGGTTCCGCGACCCCGTCGGCGCCCGCTTCGCCGACGGCGGCAGCCAGACCGACGTCTCGGGCCGCATCACCGACGACGACCCGCTCGTGACCGTCGACCTCGGCGACGACGTCGAGGTGGCCGAGGGCGAACCCGCGACCTTCACGGTCACGCTGTCCGAGGTCAGCGGCAAGGACGTGCGCGTGCGGGTCCGCACGAGCGACGGCAGCGCCCGGGCCGGCAGTGACTACAGCGCCACCGACCGCACGCTGACGATCCCTGCGGGGGACACCGAGACCTCGGTCACCATCCCGACCCTGGACGACAGCACCCCCGAGGCCACCGAGGACGTCGACGTCGCACTGTCCGTCGTGGCGGAGGACACGGCCGAACTCGGTCGTGCGGCTGCGGTGCTGCGCATCGACGACGACGACCTCGGCGTCGAGCCGGGCGACACCGTCGTGTCGCTGACCGGCGACGCCGTGGAGGAGGGCGACCCGGGCACCCCGCTGCCCCTGCCGCTCGGTAGCGGCGAGCTCGCCTTCGAGGTCAGCCTCAGCGAGCCCGCCGACGGCCCCGTGACGATCGAGTACGTCACCCGCGCCGGCACGGCGACCGCGGACGAGGACTTCACGCCGGCGAGCGGCAGCGTCACGATCCCGGACGGCGAGGACAGGGCGACCGTGCCCGTCGAGGTCGTCGCCGACCGGACGGACGAGTTCGACGAGGAGCTCCAGCTCGTCCTGACCGACGTCAGCGGCGACGCCGTGCTGCCCGGCGGCGAGCTCGCCCGGACCGGGCGGATCCTCGACGACGACGCACAGGCCCAGCTGCGGGTCACCGATGCCACGGTGCTCGAGGGCGGCGTCGCCGAGCTCGACGTCACGCTGGACAGCGCCTCCGGCAAGCCGATCACGGTGGCCTGGGACCTCGCCGACGGTTCGGCGACCGCCGGTGCCGACTACAGCGGCGACAGCGGCACGCTGTCGTTCCCGGCCGGCACGACCGCACGGACCGTCCAGGTGGCCACGCTGGCCGACGACGACACCGCCGAGCTCGTCGAGCAGTTCGAGCTGGTGCTGTCCGCCGCGAGCAACGCAGGCATCGACGACGCCCGGGGCACGATCAGCATCGTGGACGTCGGACTCGACGGGTTGCCCACGGTGACGGCGGTGTTCCTCGAGGACGTTCGGACCGTGGAGGCCGACAGCGACCGGACCGCACTGGTGCCCGTGCGCCTCAGCGCCGCGAGCGACGAGGACGTCACGGTCACGTGGACGAGCCAGCGGCTGACCGCCGCGGACGGCGAGGACTACGTCGCCGACGGCGGCCAGGTCGTCGTGCCGGCCGGTGCGACCAGCGCCGAGATCGCCGTCACGATCCTCGGCGACGACGAGGTCGAGCCCGACGAGGACTTCCTCGTGCTGCTCACCGAGGCCGAGGGCGCCGTGATCACTGGACCGACCGGCCGGGTGACGATCGAGGACGACGACGAGGCCGAGGACAACGGCGACACCGGGCCCGGCGACGGTCCCGACGGCGGGACCGGCAGCGGCGACGTGGCCGACGGTGCCCCCGACGGCGAGGACCGGGAGCTGGCTGCGACCGGTGGCGGCGCGGGCGCAGGCTTCGCGGTGCTCGTGCTCGGCCTGCTGGCCGCGCGACGTCGCCGCGAGGACGACTGACGGCGCCGGCCGGTCAGTCGGCCGGGCGGTCCAGCACGACCCAGACCTGGGCCGGCAGCTCCTCGGCGTCCGGGGTCAGCAGCTCGGCGTTCGGGCCGAGGACACGGATGTCGTCACCGTCGGTGACCTCCGCACGGAACGTGGCCTCGTCGACGGTCTCGCAGTCGTCCTCGCCGTCGCAGACGAAGAACGTCGTGTCGTCTGCGGGCGTGAGCCGGACCGGCCCGGAGGCGAGCTGCACGACGATGTCGTCACCGTCGAGGGTCGCGGTGCCGGTCTCCTCGAGGGCGGTCGACTGGACGGCGTCCGTCGCCGTGCCACCGGCAGTGTCGCAGGCGGTGGTGGACACGAGCAGGAACAGGATCGCTGCCGTCGCGGGGATCGAGCGCACGGGGTGTCTCCTCGGAGGTGTCCGAGCGTATGGCGCCGGTCGCGCGGGAACAGGGCTCGCGCGTTCTCCACAGCCCTCAGGGCGGGCCGGGCGCCACCCGGTCGCGGGCTAGGATTCCGGGTGTCATCGAGCAGGGAACGCGCATGGAAGCCTGGCAGATCTTCATCTTCGTGTTCGTCGTGATCGTGCCCGTGGTGCTGCTCGGTGCGCGCGAGCCCTGGGCCGACGACCGCCTGACCTTCCGCGGCCGCCCGACCGAGCGCGACTGGAAGCCGCAGGTCAACCCCACGGTCGAGGACGACAGCCACTGACGTGACCGCGAGGGTGGCCGAGGGGGCCGGCCGGTGAGGATCGTCCTCGACGCGGGAGCGGACCAGCGGGAGGTCGCCGTCGCCGTCGACGGTCCCGACGTGACCGTCGCCGAGGTGCTCGCCGCGGCAGGCTGCCCTCCTGTCGACGTCGTGCACGTGGAGGGCCGCCGCGTCCCGAGCGAGCACACCGTCGCCGAGGCCGCGATCCCGGACGGGGCGACGGTCCACCTGGTCCCACCGCCCGGCCGGTCGGCCGTGCCGGTGGGGCCGCCACCGCCGCACGTCACCGTCGTGACCGGCGCCGACGCAGGATCGGCCGTGGTGCTGGACCGTGCGGTCGTCGTCGGTCGGGACCGCGGCTGTGACCTCGTCGTGCAGAGCGAGACCGTTGCCGGGCGGCACTGCCGCATCGTGCGCGACGGCCGCGGTCGGGTGACCGTCACCGACCTCGGCACCGCCGGTGGGACCTGGGCGGGAGGTGGCGTGGCGGACCGCGGCACGACGACCGTGGACGTCGGTGCCGTCGTCCGGATCGGTGCCGTCGTGCTGCGCATCGAGGCAGCTGCCGGCGACGACCGGCCGCATGGCCTCGACCCCGTCCGCCACCTCGGCCCGGGCGGGGCGGTCCCCTTCAACCGGCCACCCCGCCCCGGTGTCCCGCCGCCGGTCCCTGCCGTCCAAGCGCCAGCGCCGCCGCCGCCGGTGCGCGAGGCACCGCCCTTCAACGTCGCCGCGCTGCTCGCACCGGTCGTGCTGGGCGCGGTGATGGTCGTCGTCCTCGGCTCGTGGCGCTACGCGGCCTTCATGGCACTCAGCCCCCTGCTGCTGCTCGCGAACACGGTGTCCGGACGCCGCCGTGCCACGCGCGAGGGACGAGCCCTCGACCGCGCCCGGCAGCAGGAGCTGGAGGTCTTCGCGGCCGAGCTCGCCAGCGCCGCCGAGGCGGCACGGCGCCGCCGGTGGGAGTTGCTGCCGTCCCTCGGCGAGGTGCTGCGGCGGGCGGTCCAGCCGTCGACGCGACTGTGGGAGCGACGGCTGGACGACGCCGACGCGCTGCAGCTGCACCTCGGGGTCGGCGCCGCCCCGTGGGAGGCCCCGCTGACTGGGCTCCCGCCGCAGGGCCTGACCGGGCCGGCCCGGGCGGCGGTCGAGCAGTGGTCCCGACTGCCGCGCAGCCCCGTCGGGGTCGACCTGTCCGGCGGTGGCGTGGTTGGGATCGTCGGGGACCGGGCCCGGGCGGTGGCCGTGGCTCGCTCGCTCCTGCTGCAGGCCTGTGTCCACCACGGCCCGGCCGACCTCCCGGTCGCGGTGGTGGCGGCGCCCGACCACCTCGACGACTGGGACTGGTCGACGTGGCTGCCGCACACCCTCGAGCCGGCCGGGACCCGACGTCTCGCTGCGGGCGACGAGGAGAGCGCCGCACTCCTCGCGGCGCTCCGGGCACGGGCCGACGAGGACGGGACGCTCCTGCTCGTGGTCGACGACCCGTCGCTGCTGCGCGGGCGGGACGCCGACGCGCGCGCCGTGCTGCGGGGCGTGGGAGGGCCCGTCGCAGGCATGGTGCTCGCCGCCTCCTCCGACCAGCTGCCCGCGGTCTGCGACACCGTCGTGGAGGTGGGCGGTCGCGACGGGCCGGCCAGCCTGTCGCGGCCCGCCGAGCGGTCCGTGGTCGACGGCGTCCTGGTCGCCGAGCTGTCGACCACCGCGGCCCGGTGCGCTGCCCGCCGCTTGGCGGGTCTCGAGGACCCCGACGTACGGCACGCTGCGGCCGAGCTGCCGCAGCGGGTCGACCTGGTCGAGCTGCTGCCCGACGCGTTCGACGTGGGCGCGGCGTGGGACCGGGCCGCCGACCGGAACGGGCTGTCCACACCGATCGGTGTCGGTCCGGACGGGGCCGTGGTGGTCGACCTGGTCAAGGACGGTCCCCACGTCCTGCTCGGCGGGACGACCGGGGCGGGGAAGTCCGAGCTGCTGCGGTCCCTCGTCGCCGGCCTCGCCGCGACCCACGACCCCGACCACTGCACGTTCGTGCTGGTGGACTACAAGGGCGGCGCCGCCTTCGACGCCTGCGCAGACCTGCCCCACGTCGTCGGCGTCGTGACCGATCTCGACGAGCACCTCGGCCGACGGGCACTGCGCTGTCTGGAGGCAGAGCTGACCCACCGCGAGCGGCGCCTCCGGTCGGCCGGTGCCAGTGACCTCGCCGCGTGGCTGCGGCTGCCCGCGGCGGAGCGCGGGGCACCCCTGCCGCGCCTCGTCGTCGTCGTCGACGAGTTCGCGACGCTGCGGGCCGAGCTCCCGGACTTCGTCGCCTCGCTGGTCGGCATCGCACAGCGGGGACGCTCGCTCGGTGTCCACCTCGTGCTCGGCACCCAGCGACCGTCAGGCGCCGTCGACGAGAACGTCCGGGCCAACGCCAACCTCCGCATCGCGCTGCGGGTCACCGACGAACGGGACGCGCTCGACCTCGTCGGCGCCGGCGACGCCGCGGCGATCCCGGCGTCGTCGCCGGGACGCGGCGTGCTGCGCACGGGCCCCGGCGTGCTGGTCCCGGTGCAGACCGCCTTGGTCTCCGGCACGTCCGCCGCGGCCGGGTCGCGGGTGCGGGTCGGCCCGGTCCGCTTCGGTCGCGACGACCGGCCCGGCGTGCGCGCGACCGGGTCGTCGGACGGTCCCAGCGACCTCGCCCGGCTGGTCGCCGCCTGCCGGGCAGCGTCCGAGCGGCGCGGCCTGGCCGCCCCGCGGACGCCGTGGCCGGCGCCGCTGCCGGCCACCCTGACGCTCGACGAGCTGCCGCCGGCCGGCGACGTCCCGGTCCCGTTCGGCCTGCTCGACGACCCCGAGCACCAGCGGCGGGTCACCGTCGGGTGGGACCCGCGGCGCGGGAACCTCCTGGTCCACGGCACGGTCGGCAGCGGCACGACGTCCACGCTCGCCACCGTGGCCGTCGCCGCCGCCCGCGAGCAGACGCCGGACCAGCTCCACCTGCACGTGCTGGACCTCGGACGGGGCGAGCTGGTGGCCCTGGCCGGGCTGCCGCACTGCGGTGCCGTCGTGACGGCACGCGAGGTCGAGCGTCGTGCACGACTGCAGGCGTGGCTGCTGGACGAGGCGGAGCGTCGTCGGCGGCTCGACCACGCGGCCCTCGCGGCGGAGCCGTTGCACGTGCTGTTCGTCGATGGCCTCGCCAGCTGGCTCGACGAGCTCGACGACCCGGCCGGGTACGCGGCGTACGAGGCCGTGCAGCGGTACCTGCTCGATGCGCCGCAGCTGCGGATGGCCGTCGTGGCGACGGTGCCGCGACACGGTGCGGTCCGAGGCGCGGTCTCCTCGGCGACGGAGCAGCGACTCGTGCACCGGCTCGCGGACCCCAACGACTACGCGGCGCTCGGCCTGCGGCCGGCCGACGTGCCGACCCTGCCGCCCGGTCGTGCGGTCCGTCCGGACGGCGGACTGCTCCAGGTCGCCCTGACGACGGACGTCGATGCCGCCGTGGACGCCATCGCCGCCCGCCATCCGGTGGCGTCGTCGGTGCCCGCCCCCATCGCGTCGCTGCCCGCGGCGGTGGCAGCCGACGCGCTGGGCGGCGAGGTGGTGATCGGCGGCGGGGCGTGGCGGCTGCCGGTCGGCCTGGACGCGGTCACGCTGGCGCCGGTGTCGTGGGACCTCCACCCCGGTGACCACGCGCTCGTCCTCGGGCCCCCTGCCTCGGGTCGCAGCGGGCTCCTGCGCGGGCTCGCCGAGCTGGCCGGTCGCCATGCCGCGACAGTCGCGGTGGGCGGCGACGGCCAGCGGTGGCCGGCAGGCGTGGAGGTCCGTGCCGCTGCCGAGGTGGAGGCGGTGCTCGCCGAGGCAGCCCTGCGCGACGAGCCGACGCTGGTGCTCGTCGACGACGCCGAGCACGTCCCGGACCCCGGTGCCGCACTCGAGGGGCTCGCTGCGCCGGGCACGGACGTGCGCGTCGTGGCTGCGGCGCGCCTCGCCGCGGTGCAGGCGGACTACGGCCACTGGCTCCGTCGCGTCGCGCGCGGTCGGGCCGGGGCGTTCCTCCGCCCGACCGGTGACGTGCCCGGTGACCTGCTCGGTGTGCGCATCCCTCGGCAGCCGCCGCTGGCGGTACGTGCTGGTCGCGGATGGCTGGCCGCGGGCGGGGCGGCGAGCTACGTCCAGGTCCTGGCCGGGCCCTCCTGACCACGCCGCGCGGCGTCGTGGCTGCCTGTCCACAGGCACAGGAGCGCCGATCGACGTCCGCGACGTCATGGTGCGTAGTTTCGGGGCACCGCACGCAATCAGGCAGATCCCAAGGAGGCACGTCATGGCCGTACTCACCACCGACGAGGCGGAGCAGCTCGCACGCTCGCTCGCCGGCAACATCCAGACGCTGCAGCAGGCGTTCGACACGATGCTGACGACCGGGGACCGGCTCGCGTCGCCCGGCGTCTGGGAGGGCCAGGCTGCGCACCACTTCCACCAGGAGTGGCAGGACACACGGCGTTGGGCGTCCACCTCGGTCGAGCGGCTGGCTGCGCTGCAGGACGACGTGGCCCGGGTGAACCAGAACATCACCGAGGCCGGCGGTGGTCGCTGAGACCACGCGTCGTACCGTCGTCGTCCGAGGAGGTGGAGCGGTGTCACGGTTGCGTTGGTGGGCCCTCGTCGCCGTGGCCGTCGCCATCGCCGCCTTCGTGACCGGCCTGCTCCGGGGTGTCACGGGGACGTCGCCGTTCGACCTGGGGGAGGGACGTTCCGACCTCACCATCACGGCAGGGATTATCTGAGTCGTATCGCCGCAGGTTTCATTACTTGCATGCCTGCACTCGGGTTGACCTGCCCGTCACGCGTCGTACCTTTGTGTTCTGAACTTCCTCCCGACAGAACGCAGCAGGAGCAACGACATGGCAAAGGCCGTCGGCATCGACCTCGGGACGACCAACTCGGTCGTCTCCGTCA
>CAYMGL010000030.1:0-16225 GCA_964389945.1 uncultured Actinomycetota bacterium | reverse complement strand
GGATCACAACCAAGCGCTCTAACCGAGCTGAGCTACAGCCACCATGTGGTCCACGAAGGGTGTGTGGGGCACACAGTTCGCGCCGCTCAGCGCGGCGCGACCGGGCAGGATACGGGCCTTGACCCGAAGCAGCAAAGCCCGTGCGCGCGACGCGTCAGGCGCCAGCGACCACGGTGTCGGGGCGGAACGCGAACCACACGAACCAGAATGTGTCGTCCAGCGCGACGCGCGTCAGCGGGGGCGCATCACCGCCCACGGTCGCGCCCGTGACGTCGTGGACCGCCCCGGTCGCGGGATCGCGGAAGCGGCCCTCGTCGACCGGTTCGAGTCGGTCGACCGCGAACGCGCCGGTCTGGCCCACGTCCCGTCCGTCCGCCACCTCCTGCCCGTCCAGCGCGCTCGCCTGCCCCGGCGCCCACACCACCGTGACCGGACCGCCCGCCACCTCGACGGTCACGACGGCCTCGTCCTGCAGCCGCGCGAGCGGGATCGCGACGCTGTCGCCCTCCTCGCCGATCCCGACCACCCGGGCATCAGGGTCGAGACGCTCGTCGGTCCTCCCGCGGAAGAGGAAGCTGCTCGGGTCGTCCTCGTAGCCCGGGTACGGGTTGCGCCCGTAGGTGCGCATCGGGAACGACTCGCGACTGAGGACGGTCCCGTCGGGGTGGGCCTCGCGGAACGTGTCCCACGGCAGGACCTGCGTGGGGATCCGCTCCAGTTCTCGACCGACGACGTCGGGGGCGCCCCACAGGGCGGTACCGCTGAACTGCGACCACAGGGTCCGGGTCTGGCGGTCGTACATGACCAGGTTCGACCGCAGGAGCCGACCGGACGTCCCGAAGTCCCACACCTCACCGCCGACGGTGCGCTCGAACGCCAGCCCCGAGTTGCACAGGGGGCAGTAGGTCACCAGCACGGGGACGCCGGCGAGCTGGTCGTTGACGATCTCGTGCTGGGTCATGATCGCCAGGGGATAGGCGCGCGCCCGGCCGTCGAGCTCGACCACGAGCACGCTCTCGTCGTCGGCCAGCCACGCGCCGCCCTCGGGCACCGGCTCGGTGCACGGCTCGTCGATCGGACGGATGCCGTCCGGCGGCGGCCCACCCCGGCGCACCTCGCCGGGGTCGAAGCCCTCCACGCTGACCGCCTCGGGGTCGTCCCACGGGAACGGTGCGTCCGGGAGCACGGCCGGGGCGTTCTCGAGGTCGGCGGTCGTCGGTGTGCAGACCTGCCCCTCGTCATCCGACGGCGCCGTGGCGACCTCGTCGGCATCCGCCGTCCCCTCGTCGGTCGCCGGTGCACACGCCGTGGTCACGAGGCCCAGCCATGCGGCCGTGGCGAGGAGGCGGCGGTGGCGCACTTCGAGGTCCGTCAGGTCGCGGACCCACGGCAACGCGAGCTGCCGGTCAGCTCTTCCGGGAGGCCGTCAGCCGCAGCGGGGGTCGGCCTCGACGATGGGGCGAAGGGTCTCGATGCGGCGGCGGTTGACGCCGAGGTCGCCCGATCCCAGCCGGCTTGCGCTGTAGACCTCGATGCCGCGTTCGCTGGTCTGGATCGCCACGTCGTCGGGGAACCGGAAGATGCGCGAGTACACGACCCAGGCCGTCTCGTTGCGGCGGTCGACGTCGGGCAGGGTGTCGATCGCGTCGGCGAAGACGGCGATGGCGATGTCCGACGGAGCTGCGCAGGCGATCGGGTCGATCGCGTGCTCGGGGGTCGAGGCGTAGGACGACACGCAGTTCGGCGTGCCGGGGCAGCCGCCGCGTTCGGCGGAGGCGTTCATCCCGAGCAGCGGCGGCTGACCACCGACGAAGCCGACGATCAGTCGTCCGAGGAAGAAGACGGCCGCGACGGTCACCGCCACGACGAGCGCGATCCTGACGATGTTCTCGAACACCTGCACTGCGAGTCCCAACGGTCCGGGCGACGTCGCGGCGCGCCGCCTGCCGCAGCATGCCGCACGGTCCGGCGGCTTGCTCTGAGGTGGTGCAGGGCTGCAGCGACTCCTCCACGGGACGCTCACCGTCGTGGCGCAGAACGCACGGCTGTCGATGGTGCTTCCATCCGCGCGGTCGATCCCTCAAGCGTGGTCCGGGTTCGGCCGATGGGAGAGTGTCGCCCGTCGGAGAGGTTGACCGTGTCCGTCCTACGTCGCATCGTGGCCTGGTTGCCACGCGACATGTCGCTGCCGGAGGACGAGTTCCGCAGCCGCCACCTCGCCATGACGGTGATGTTGCTGCTGCACGTCCCGGCGCTGTTCTTCTACGGCTACGTGGTCCGTGGCTTCGAGGCCGCGCCGCTCGCCGTCGAGGTGGCGTTCCCCCTCGTCGCGGCCGTCCTCGGCGCACTGCCCATGGTCCGCCGCCAGATCCGGATGTTCGCTGTCACCAGCGGCCTGATCTACTCCTCGGTCGCGCTCCTGCACCTCTCCGGTGGCGCCGCCGAGTCCTCGCTGCACTTCCTCATCGTCCTCGCGTTCGTGTTCCTCTACCGCGAGTGGTTCCTGTTCCTCTGGGCCATCGGCCTGATGGGGTTCAGCTACCAGCTGCTCGAGCTCACCCAGGGCGTGCTCGGTGACGTCGACGTCGAACCTGCGACGCCCGAGGTCGCCCTCTGGGCGCTGATGACCGCGGCGAGCATCGCCAGCGTCGGTCTGATCCTCGCGTGGAAGTCGGCGCAGGACTCCCAGGCGGCCACGATCGCCGCCCTGGAGGCGGCACGCGAGCGTGACGAGGCGGCTGAGCGTCGCGACGCCTACGGCAAGATGTACGTCAACCTCGCCCGTCGCAGCCAGTCGCTCGTGGACCGGCAGCTCGCCGTCATCGACCAGCTCGAGGACGACGTCGACGACCCCGACATCCTCGCCGCGGTGTTCGAGCTGGACCACCTCACGACCCGGGTCCGCCGGCACGGCGAGTCGCTGCTGGTCGTGGCCGACGTCGACCTGCCGGTGCGGACCAACCAGCCCGTCCCGCTGTCCGACGTCGTCCGCGGGGCGCAGTCGGAGATCGAGCAGTACCGCCGCGTCGACGCCCGGATCGACCCGAGCATCGCGGTCCACGGCCCGGCGACCCGCGACCTCGTACACGTCCTGGCCGAGCTGCTCGACAACGCCACGACGTACTCGCCACCCAGCTCGACGGTCAAGGTCCACGCCCGTGCCGGCGACGCCGGCGCCATCGTGCTCACGATCGAGGACCGCGGCCTCGGGCTCACGCCGGACCGGCTCGCCCAGGCGAACCGTGACCTCCAGGACACCGAGGCACTCGACGAGAATGCGATCCGCCACCTCGGCTTCCGCGTGATCGCGCGCCTCGCCCAGAAGCACGGCGTCCGGGTCCGCCTCACCTCCACCAACGGTGGCGGTGTCACCGCGTGGGTGGAGCTGCCCGCTCCGATCGTCGCCTCGAGCGACGTCAGCAACCTGCCGCCCGCCCGTCTGCCGGACCCCGACGAGCAGGCCGCGCCGGTCGAGGAGCCGACCGCGAGCGCGCCAGCGCCCGCGCCGACACCCGCCCCGACGCAGCCGACCGCACCCGCGACGCCGCCGGCAGCAACACCTGCGCCGACCGCGAACGGCGGGGCCCCGGCGCTGCCGCAGCGCGGTGCCGACCGCCCGGCGAGCCCCGCGGCGACCCCCGTCGCACCCCCCGCCGAGAGCACGCCACAGCCCACCACCTCGCCCGCGACGCCGCCCGCCCCGCCCACGGCCGAGCCCGCGCCCGCCACGCCGATGTCCGCCGGCTTCAGCGCCAGTGGTCGCCGTGGGCGGCGCGGTCGCCGTGGCCGCTCACCGGTCTCGGGGTCCCACGACCGGACCACGCCCGTCGCGCCGCCGGCCACGCCGCCCCCGGCGCCCGATGCCGGCGACGTGACGCCGCCGGCCGCCCGGCCTCCGGCGCCGCGGCCGCTGCAGACGGGTGCCGTCCGGCTCCCCAAGCCACCGGACCCCGTCGCGCCGTCGCCCGAGTCCGCCCTGCCGACCCGCTCGAACAACGAGGCGCCGCCGCTGCCCCGTCGCGAGCGTGGTGCCACGGGCGCCGGGGATGACGACTCGTCGGGTGACGCCGAGGCGCTCGACCTGTTCGGCGACTTCGATGCCGAGACCAGTGCCCGCTCGACCCTCGCTGACTTCCAGCGGGGCCAGGAGTCGGCCCGCAAGGAGGCCCGTGGATGAGCACAGCCGCTGCCCAGCTCGACTGGTTGCTGACCGACTTCGCCAACCGCGTCTCGGGGGTGTCGAACGCCGCCGTCGTCTCCAGCGACGGGCTGCCCCTGGCCGCGTCGGAGGCCCTGCCGCGTGACGCTGCCGACAAGGTCGCGGCGATCGCCTCCGGCCTCGCGAGCCTGACCAACGGTGCTGCCCGGGCCTTCAAGGCCGGCCGCGTGATCCAGACGATCGTCGAGATGGAGCGCGGCTTCCTGTTCCTCGTGGGGATCTCGGACGGTTCGCTGATCGCCGCGCTCACCGCGCCGTCCGCCGACCTCGGCCTGGTCGGTCACGAGCTCGTCCTGCTCGTCGACCGCGTCGGCCCCGCACTCACGCCCGAGCTGCGGGCCGAGGTGCACGGGAGGATGCCGCAGTGACGCGCGACCAGTTCGTCCGTCCCTACCTGCTGACGGGGGGCCGCACCCGCGTCGAGGGTGTCGAGCTGCCGGTCGAGGCGATGCTGCAGTCGACCGAGGCGGGGCGCAACGCGATCGACCGTCGGAGCCCCGAGGAGAGCCGACTGCTGATCGCCTGCCGTGAGCCGGTCGCGCTGGTCGAGGCCGCTTCGCGGCTCGACCTGCCGCTCGGCGTGGTACGGGTGCTCGCCGGCGATCTGCTGCGCGAGGGTTACCTGGAGAAGGGACAGGTCGCGGCCAGCGACGACGTCCCCCTGCTCGAGCGGCTGCTCGACGGACTGAAGGGTGAGGTATGACGACGTCCGCGAAGATCGTCGTCGCAGGCGGTTTCGGCGTGGGCAAGACCACGTTCGTGGGTGCCATCTCCGAGATCGAGCCCCTGCGCACCGAGGCCGTGATGACGTCGGCCTCCGCCGGCGTCGACGACCTCACCAAGGTGGCCGCGAAGCAGACCACGACCGTGGCGATGGACTTCGGCCGCCGCGCGGTCACCTCCGACATCACGCTCTACCTCTTCGGGGCCCCGGGCCAGGAGCGGTTCCACTTCATGTGGGACGACCTCGCGGAGGGCGCGGTCGGGATCGTGGTCCTCGCCGACGTGCGCCGGCTCGACGAGTGCTTCAAGGCGATCGACTTCGCCGAGGCGCAGGGCGTTCCGTTTGTCGTCGCGGTCAACCGCTTCGAGGGCGCGCCCGAGTACAGCTCGGCGCAGCTGCGCGAGGCGCTGGCGCTCGACTCGAACGTGCCGCTGACGTTCGTCGACGCCCGCATCGCCGACTCGGTCCGCCAGACCCTGATCCTGCTCGTCCAGCACGCCCTCGAGCGCGCCCAGCGACGCGCCGGGGCGGTCAGGGGCTGACGGCCGACGGGACCACGTCGTCGGGCTGGTTCCCTGCCGGCCCCGACGACGGAGGCACGTCTGCACACGGTCCCGATCGACGACCCGGCCGACGAGCGGGTCGCGCCGTACGCCACGCTGCGCGACGGCGAGCTCGGTGCGCTGCAGCGGGCCGACCACGGCGTGTTCGTCGTCGAGGGCCCCAACCCCGTCCGGGAGCTGCTCGCCAGCGACTACGGCGTCGAGTCGCTGCTGGTCGAGCAGCGCCGGCTGGACCGGGCGGCCGCCCTGCTCGGTGACCGCGACGTCACCGTCTACGTCGCCGAGCGCTCCGTCTTCCGCGACATCGTGCGCTTCCGCCTGCACCAGGGCGTGGTGGCGCTCGGCCTGCGCCAGCCCCCCGCCGTGCTGGCCGACGCGGTGCGCGGCGCACACCTCGTGGCCGCGTTCGAGGAGGTCAACGACCACGAGAACCTCGGCGTGGTGTTCCGGTCAGCCCGCGCGCTCGGTGTCGGGGCGGTGGCGTTCGGGCCGCGCAGCTGCGACCCGCTCTACCGGCGTTGCGTGCGGGTCTCGATGGGTCACGCCCTCCACGTGCCGTTCGCCACGACTGCCGCGTGGCCGCAGGGGGTCGCCGACCTGCACGACCTCGGCCTGCGCACCGTGGCGCTCGCCACGACGGAGGACGCGGTGCCGCTGGACGAGGTCGCCACGGGCGAGCCGACGGCGGTGCTGCTGGGTGCCGAGGGGCCGGGCCTGACCCCGGCGGCCGTCGAGGCCGCCGACGTCGTGGCGCGGATCCCCATGGCCGACGGCGTCGACTCGCTCAACGTCGGCGTCGCCGCCTCGATCGCGTTCCACGTCCTGGGCCCCCGCGGGCGGCGCCGATGAACGGCCACGTCGTCCTGGTCGGGGCCGGCCACGCGAACCTGGCGGTCGTCCGGCGGGCCGCCCGCCTGCGTCGTCACGGCATCGCGGTGACGCTCGTCGACCCGGACGCCTTCTGGTACTCGGGCATGGCGGCAGCGGTGCTGGGTGGCGCGGTGGCACCGCAGCGCGACGTCATCGATCCCGCCGCCGCTGCGGTCCATCGCGGCGTCGGGTTCGTCGCGGGTCGCGTGACCGCGCTCGACGCCGAGGTCGGCACCGTGACGCTGGACGACGGGACCACCCTCGACGCGACCGCGATCGTGCTGAACGTCGGCAGCGACATCGAGCCCTACGGCCTCCCCGTCGAGCGGCCGGACGTCACGCCGGCCAAACCCATCCGCGGTCTGGTGGCGCTGCACGACGAGCTGCTCGCCGGTCCACGGCGACCACGTGTGGTGGTGGTGGGCGGCGGTGCGACCGCGGTCGAGACGGCCGGCAACCTCAGTGCCGGACCGGTGGCTGCCGCCGTCGCGCCGCAGGTCACGGTCGTGGCCGGTCCTGCGCCGCTGGAGCCGGTCACCGACCCGGCGGTGCGACGGCGGATCCTGCGCCCGCTGCTGCGCCGCGGCGTGACATGGGACGTCGGCGTCCTCGCCGAGGACGTCACCGACGACGGGGTCGTGCTGGCCGACGGCCGTGTGCTGCCGGCGGACCACGTGGTGCTCGCGACCGGACTCCGGGCGTCGAGGACCGTCGAGGTCATCGGGCTCGGTGACGCCGACGGGATGCCGGTCACGCCGACACTGCAGCATCCCGACCACCCACGGGTGCTCGGTGCCGGTGACGCGGTGCGCTTCGGTCCCGACGGGCTGCCCCGCCTCGGGGTGCACGCCGTCCGGCAGGCGCCGGTGCTGCTCGACAACCTCGTCGCCCTCCACACCGGTGGCGACCTCCGCCCGTACGAGCCGCCGTCGACGGTGCTGACCGCCGTCGACCTCGGCGGCCGGGACGCAGTCGTGATGTGGGGGGACCACTGGTTCGCCGGCCTGGCGGCCGTGGCCGTCAAGCGCGTGCTCGACGAGTGGTACCTGCGGCGCCACCGCGCCTCGTGGACGGTCGAGGGTGCCCGTACCGTCGGGGCGTGACGAGCAGGGGGACGCACGTGAGCACGCGGACGGCTGCCCGGTGGCTCGTGCTCGACGAGGACGGGGACGTGCGTGCCGTCGACGTCGTCGCCGAGCTCCTCGCGCTGCACCCGGGGACGAAGCTGCGCAGCCGCGACGGCGAGGTGCTGCGGGCGATCGCCGCAGCGGTCGAGCAGCTGGTCGGCGCAGGTGCCGTCTGTCCGTCGGGCACACCGCTGCTCGAGGTCGTGGTCGCCGACGAGGCCGCGCGGGCGCAGGTCACCCCGAGCATGGATCTCGAGGCGCTGCTCAGCGGGGAGGAGCCCGTCGCCCGGACGGCGGACCGGACGATCCGGTTGGCCGGGGCACTCACCGAGCGCGCTGCCGCGCACAGGTCGGGTGCGGTCGACCTCGTCGCTGCGGTGGCGCCGCCCGGGCCCGGGCGGCACCCGACGGCCGACGCCGTCGACGACCTGGTCGCCACGGCGACCGACGGCGTGCGACTGCCAGCGGACCCGGCGCCCGCCGTGGTCACGCTGGACGGCGGCTGGGTGGGTGCCTCGCCCTTCGAGCTGTTCGTCGTGGCGGCCCGCGGCGTCCCCAGCGGCCCGGTCGCCGACGCGGTCGGGGAGGGCCTCGCCCGCTGGTTCGACGGCTGGGTGCGCGGTCCGGACCCGTGGCGGCAGCCCCTGCTGGACCGGGTGCCGGTCGACGCCGACGGGCTGCTCCACGACGCCGCAGCCCGCGCCGGCAGCGACCATCCGGCCGTCCTGGGGGGCGTGCTGGCCGAACAGGTGGCCATGCGCCACCACCTGTGATCGGTAGCGTCCGGCGGGACCCAGGAGTGCTCGTGTCCGTCGAACTGCCGCAGGCCGCCGTCGACTTCATCGTGGGTGAGGCGCCCCTCGGTCACGTCGTCACGATCGACGAGGACGGCAGTCCACACGTGACGGTGGCCTGGTTCGACGCGGACGTCGACGGTCTCGTCTTCGGGACGCTCTTCGACCAGCGCAAGCTGCGCAACCTGCGCCGGGACCCGCGGGTCACGGTGTCGTTCGAGGCGGCGGACAGCACCGACGTCGGGATGCTGCACCACGTCGTCGTGGACGGCCGCGCCGAGGTCACCGAGGGCGGCGCCCCGGAGCTGCTGGCGGCGCTCGCGAAGCGGTACGTGGGGCCCGACGCCGACTTCCCGCCGATGCCCGACCCCCCGGCCGGCTACGTGACACGCATCACGCCGACCCGTGTGCGCGGCATCGGCCCGTGGGCCGACGCCTGACGCACGACGGAGGACAGACGTCCCATGTCGCGGGTGCGGCTCGTGCGCTGTACTCGAGGTGTCGACGTGAGGGGCACCGTGGTGGCAGCAGCGAGCGAGCTCGCCCGTGCGGCCTCCGCGGCCGGTGAGCCCGGTCCCGACGAGTCGCCACTCGAGCACGACCCCCAGCTCGTCGCCGCTGCCCTGCGGATGCTGCAGGACCTGCACGACCACGACGATGACGACGCCCGGGACCGGGCCGTGCGACGCATCCGGGGCTGAGCGTCGGTCCGTCCGTCCCGTGTGGCGGTCACGTCCGGTGTGGCACCTCCTCGGCGACGGGGAGGCCACGTGGAGACCATCGACGCGCTCGCGCTCGTCGCCGGGCTGTCCGGCTCGGCGACCGATCGCGAGTGCGCTGACCTCGTGGGCCTGGTGCTCAGCGACGACGCCGAGCCCGGCATCCGCCGGGCGAGACGGGGCACCGGCTTCTCGTTCCACGAGCAGGACGGGACGCTGCTGGACGGGGACGAGCGCCAGCGCTGTCTCGACCTCGCGGTGCCGCCGGCCTGGACGGACGTCTGGATCTGCGCCGAGCCGACCGGCCACCTGCAGGCGACCGGTCGCGACGACGCCGGCCGCAAGCAGTACCTCTACCACCCGGCCTGGCGTGCAGTGCGCGAGGCGCTGAAGTTCTCGTCGCTGCCCGGCTTCGGTGCCGTGCTCGACGGGCTGCGTGCGCAGGTGGATCGCGACCTGCGGCGTCGCCGGCTCGATCGGCGCCGGGTCCTGGCGATGGTGATCGCCCTGCTCGACGAGACGCTCGTCCGGATCGGCAACGAGGACCATGCCGACGAGGAGGGCGGTCACGGCCTGACGACCCTGACCCCCGAGCACGTCCACGCGGGGAGCACCGTGACCCGGTTCTGCTTCCTCGGCAAGAGCGGTGTCGAGCAGGAGCTGACACTGCGCGACCGGCGCTTGACCCGTCAGGTGCGGCGCATGCTCGCCGCGGAGCGCCCGCAGCTGTTCGCCTGGACCGAGGACGGCGAGCACTGGCGGGACGTGCGCGCCGAGGACGTCAACGAGCACCTGCGCGACCTCACCGGCGCACCGGTCTCGGCCAAGGACTTCCGCACCTGGGGCGGCACCGTGACGGCGCTGTCCGAGCTGCACGACGCCCCCGCGGCGGACGGGCAGGGCGAGCTCGAGGCGCAGCGTCTCGCTGCGGTCGACGCGGCAGCGGAGGCACTGGGCAACACCCGCGCCGTGGCGCGCAGCAGCTACGTCCACCCGCGGGTGCTGGCCGCCCACGGGACGGGCGAGATCGCCGCGGCCCACGCGCACCCGGCGGCCCACGAAGGCCACCTCACGCGCGACGAACGGGCGCTGCTGCGTCTGCTGGAGGGGTGAGGGTCAGGCCGGCGCGTCCCCGCGCTTGGCCCGCTTGGCCATCCGCCCGCGCGTGGTGGCGTCGAGCTCGACCTTGCGCAGCCGGACGTGGTTCGGCGTCACCTCGACGGCCTCGTCGGCACGGATCCACTCGAGCGCCTGCTCGAGGCTGAGCTGCCGCGGCGGCGCGAGGCGCACCAGCTCGTCGGCGCTCGCGGCGCGGACGTTGGTGAGCTTCTTCTCCTTGGTGGGGTTGACGTCCATGTCGTCCTCGCGGGCGTTCTCCCCGATGACCATGCCCTCGTAGACGTCGACACCCGGCCCGACGAACAGCTGGCCGCGGTCCTGGAGGTTCAGCAGCGCGAACTGCGTCGTCGTCCCCGTGCGGTCGGCGACCAGCGACCCGTTCGGTCGGGTCGTGATGTCGCCGAACCACGGCTCCCACCCGTCGAACGTGCCGTGGATGATGCCGGTGCCGCGGGTCTCGGTGAGGAACTCGGTGCGGAAGCCGATCAGGCCCCGGGCCGGCACCTTGAACGTGACGCGTGACCAGCCGCCGTCGCTGCCCGAGGACTGCATCGACAGCATCCGGCCCTTGCGCAGCCCGAGCAGCTGGGTCACGACGCCGACGTAGTCGTCGGGGACGTCGATCGACAGGTGCTCGACCGGCTCGTGGACGGTGCCGTCGATCTCACGGGTGACGACCTCGGGCTTGCCGACGGTCAGCTCGAAGCCCTCGCGCCGCATGGTCTCGACCAGGATCGCCAGCTGCAGCTCACCGCGGCCCTGGACCTCCCACATGTCCGGTCGCTCGGTGTCGTTGACGCGCAGCGAGACGTTGCCGACCAGCTCCTGCTGGAGGCGGTTCTCGAGCAGGCGTGCGGTGACCTTGTCGCCGTCGCGACCCGACAGCGGCGAGTTGTTCACGCCGATCGTCATCGACAGGCTGGGCTCGTCGACCGACAGCGGCGGCAGCGGTCGTGGGTCCTCGGCGTCGGTCAGTGTCTCGCCGACCGTGATCTTCTCGATGCCGGCGACCTGGATGATGTCACCCGGTCCGGCCTCGTCGACCGCGACACGATCGAGTGCCTTGGTGAGGTAGAGCTCGGTCACCTTCTGGTGCTGCTGCGTCCCGTCGAGCTTGCACCACGTGACGGTCTGTCCCTTGCGGACCGTGCCGTGCTGGATGCGGGCGACCGCGATGCGGCCGACGTAGGGGTCTGCCGTCAGCGAGCTCACCATCGCCTGGAAGGGGTGGTCGGGGTCATGCTCGGGTGCCGGGACGGTCTCGAGGATCACGTCGAAGAGCGGGTCGAGGTCCGTGCCCTCGACGTCGAGGTCGGTCGTCGCCGTGCCGGCCTTGGCGTTGGTGTAGAGGATCGGCAGGTCGATCTGGTCGTCGTTTGCGCCCAGGTCGATCATGAGGTCGAAGACCTCGTCGACGACCTCGGCGATGCGCGCGTCGGGGCGGTCGATCTTGTTGACGACCAGGATGACCGGGAGGCGCAGCTCCAGGGTCTTGCGCAGGACGAACCGCGTCTGGGGGAGGGGCCCCTCGGACGCGTCCACCAGGAGCAGCACGCCGTCGACCATGCCCAGTGCGCGCTCGACCTCGCCGCCGAAGTCGGCGTGGCCGGGCGTGTCGAGGATGTTGATCGTCATGTCCTCGCGCTGGACCGCCGTGTTCTTGGCGAGGATCGTGATGCCCTTCTCGCGCTCGAGGTCGCCCGAGTCCATCACGCGTTCGTTGACGTTCTCGTGGTCGCCGAAGGCGCCGGACTGCCACAGCATCGCGTCGACGAGCGTCGTCTTGCCGTGGTCGACGTGGGCGATCACGCCGATGTTGCGCAGGGAGTCACGAGTCGCCATCGGCGGTACCTCACGTCGGGCGGGAAGGGTGTCCGGCGGAGGATCTGCGGCCGGACAGTGCGAACGCGCCGCAGTCGGCGGCGCGTGGACGTCGATGCTACCGGTCGGCTCGCGACGGTCGCGACGCGCACGCCGGCTTGCGTGATGCTATTTGTCCGGACAATATGTACGGACAAATCACGCGAGAGGTGTCCGCCCTGTTCTGGTTGACCGTGCTGCTCGCCGTCGTCATCGGGCTGTCGCTCGGGATGCTCGGCGGCGGTGGCTCGATCCTGACGGTGCCACTGCTCGTCTACGTCGCGGGCCAGTCGCCGAACACGGCGGTGGCGACCTCGCTGCTGGTCGTGGGCACCACGGCCGCGATCGGTGCCGTCGGCCACGCCCGGTCGGGGAACGTGGACTGGCGCACAGCGCTCGTCTTCGGTGCCGCCGGGATGGCCGGTGCGTACCCGGGAGGCCGGCTCGGTGCGATCCTGCCGGGCACGGTGCTGCTGCTGCTCTTCGCGGCGCTGCTGGTCGTGACCGCGGGCGCGATGCTGCGGCCCGGTGGGAGCCGGGCGGACCAGTCCTCCCAGCACCTCCGCCTGCCCGTGCTGCACGTGGTCGCGCACGGCCTCGTCGTCGGCGCGGTCACCGGCGTCGTCGGCGCCGGGGGCGGCTTCCTCGTCGTCCCGGCCCTGGTCGTCCTCGGTGGGCTGCCGATGCACGTCGCGGTCGGTAGCTCCCTGGTGGTGATCGCGATGAAGTCGGCGGCCGGGTTCGCCGGGTACGCCAGCGGCGTCACGCTCGACTGGCGGCTCGCCATCGGCGTCACCGTCGCAGCGGCGCTCGGCACGATCGTCGGCGGCCGGCTCGCCAACCGGCTCGACGCCTCGTCCCTGCGTCGCGGGTTCGGCTGGTTCGTGCTCGGCGTCGGGCAGACCGTCGTGGTCGCGGAGGTCCCGGCCGACCTGCGGCCCTGGGCACTGGCGGGCGCCGTCCTCCTCACGGCAGGCTTCGTGTGGTGGCGACGCCGCGCCACCCGGGACGAGGACACACCGGCTGACGACGACACGACCACCCCTGCACTCGAGAGGAGCGCCCGATGAACGGGACCGCCACCGACACACCGACGGTCACCTGGGCCGTGGAGACGATCGAGACCGCCTCGCTCGGCGATCGCAGCTACGTCGTCCACGACGGTGAGGTCGCTGCCGTCGTCGACCCCCAGCGCGACCTGGACCGGGTCCGTGCCGTGCTCGACACACACGGGCTCCGGGTGGTCGCCGTGGTCGAGACGCACGTCCACAACGACTACGTCACGGGCGGCCTCGCACTCGCCGAGGAGACCGGTGCCGCCTACCACGTGTCGGCGGACGAGGACCTCGACCTCGACCACGTGCCCACCCGCGACGGCGACCGCATCGCGGTCGGGTCGCTCGTGCTGCGCGCCGTCCACACGCCGGGGCACACGCCGACCCACCTCTCCTACGTCGTCGAGGCAGACGGCGACGACGTCGCGGTCTGCACGGGTGGCGGGCTGCTGTTCGGCTCGGTGGGACGCACCGACCTGATCTCGCCCGACCTCGCCGAGGAGCTCTCGCGGGCGCAGTACCGCTCCGCACACCGGCTGGCCGCCGAGCTGGCCGACGACGTCGCGGTCCTGCCGACGCACGGCTTCGGCAGCTTCTGCTCCTCCGGCGACATGAGCGAGGACGTCAGCACCTCGACGATCGGCCGCGAGCGTGAGCACAACGACGCCCTCACCGCCGATGGCGAGGACGCCTTCGTCGCGCAGCTGCTCGCTGGCCTCGACGCCTTCCCCGCCTACTACGCCCACATGGGGCCGCGGAACCGCCAGGGGCCCGCGGCGGCGGACCTGTCGCCGGTCGAGGCCGTGGACCTCACCGAGCTCCGGCGACGCATCCACGCGGGGGAGTGGGTCGTGGACCTGCGCGACCGCCGCGCCTACGCGGCGGGCCACCTCGTCGGCACGGTGAACCTCGAGCTCGACGACAGCGCGTCGACCTACCTCGGCTGGGTCATCCCGTGGGGGACCCCGGTGACGCTGGTCGGCGCCACGCCGCAGGACGTCGCCGAGATGCAGCGCCAGCTCGTCCGCATCGGCATCGACCGACCAGCCGGGCGGGCGGCGGTGGACACCGCACTGGACGGGCCGCGCGGGTCGTACGCCGTCACCGACTTCGCCGGCGCGCACCGCGCCCTCGACGGGGACGACGGGGCCGTGCTGCTCGACGTGCGTCGTGACGGCGAGTGGGCCGAGGGGCACGTCCGTGGCGCCGTGCACGTCCCACTGCACGACCTGCTGGACCGCCTCGACGAGGTCCCGCGTGCGCCGCTGCTGGTCCACTGCGCGAGCGGCTACCGGGCATCGCTCGCCGCGTCCTTGCTCGCGCGGGCCGGCCACGACGTCACGCTCGTCGACGAGGACGTGACCAGCGCGCGCGACAGCGGGCTGGCGTGGGTCGACGGTGGCGCGTGAGTACGGTCGCCGTCGTGACTGCTGACGACCGCACCCGCCCCAAGTGGCAAGTCGTCCTCGACGACCTCGAGGAGCGGCTCGCCACCGGCGACATCGAGCAGCGGTTCCCCACCGACCGCGAGCTGGTCGAGCACTACGGCGTCAGCCGGCACACCGTGCGCGAGGCCGTGCGTCGGCTCAAGGCACGGGGCGTGATCGAGCGTGAGCGCGGGCGCGGCTCCATCGTCCGTCACCCCGAGCTGGTGCAGCCGCTCGGCACGCTCTACAGCCTCTTCCAGGCGGTCGAGGCGCAGGGGATGACCCAGACCAGCGAGGTCATCGCGATCGACCTCCAGGTCGACGAGCCAGCTGCGGCGAAGCTCGGTCTCGACCCGGCGGCCGAGCTGTTCCACCTGGAGCGCCTCCGCCACGCCGACGGTCGCCCGCTCGCCCTCGACACGGTGTGGCTGCCCCCCGACCTCGGCGCACCGTTGCTGGACGTCGACTTCGGCCACACCGCGCTCTACGACGAGCTCGAGACCCGGCTCGGGGTGCGTCCCACCGCCGGGCAGGAGGTCATCACGCCCCTCGTCCCGGACGAGGACCTGCGTGACCTGCTGGACCTCGAGGACGACGAGGCCGTGCTGCGGATCCAGCGGACCAGCTCGGTGGGTGACCGACAGGTCGAGTGCCGCATCACGCTCGTGCGCGGCTCGCGGTTCACCCTCGTGTCGAGCTGGCCGGACGGCGGCGCGGTGAGCCCGCAGGTCGAGTGACCGCTGCCTACGGGGCGCTGTGCTCCTCGACCGGCTTGTCGGGGGCGGCGTTGTCAGGGGTCGGTGCGATCTCGGCGTCGGGCTGCTCGTCGGCGTCGAACTCGCTGACGCGGTCGGCCCGGCCGCGAACGCGCAGCGACGAGCCCTCGCCCTCCGAGTTGAGGCAGGCGCCGGTCTCGAGGTCGAAGGCCCAGCCGTGCAGCCCGCACGTGATGGTCGTGCCCTCGACCTCACCGACCCGGTCCAGGTGCGCTCCCTGGTGCGGGCAGCGCTTCTCGACGACCCACCCGTCGACCTCGACCCACTCGAGCGGACGGTTGCCCGGGCCGCTGTGCTCCGCGTAGTAGCGCTCGCAGTAGGCCATGCGCTCGACCGAGAGCGACTTGAAGAACGTGTAGACGAACTCGTTGTACGGGCCGTCGCGGTGGGCCTGGAACCGGCACGACAGGAACAGCGTGTTGACCCAGTCGGGCAGTCGGTCGCGCACCGCAGTGGCGACGAGTTCGCGGGGGAACCGGAACCAGAACGCCGGTGACTCGTCGTCGCGCCAGGGGCGGACGTCACCCTCGGGGAAGTCGATGACGATCCGCTCGTCGCCAGCGACCAGTCCGACCGCCGCACCGATGCCGGCGCGGGTGTGGGTCGCGTCGGCGAGCAGCGGATCGAACCAGTCCTTCAGCCCCGGCAGCAGCGGCCCGTCGTCAGCCGGCGCCCACCGCGCCTTCTCGTCCTCGAGCCAGTCGGCCCAGTCCGCGGCGTAGGCCCGCAGCTCGGCCTCCTTGTTGCCGTAGATCCTCGCGTGGTCCTCCGCAGGGACGGCACCGAACGGGTACGTGACCTCGCCGTCGTCGAGGTCGATGACGGTCCCCGGGATGGTGTTGATGCCGCGGTCGTTGCCCCGGTCGACCTGCTGCTGCAGGAACCACGGGCCGTCCGGGAAGATGGTCGGGTTGCCGGGCAGGTCGTTGAACTGGAACAGGTCGTCGTCGAGGAAGCAGGGCGGGCCGGCCA
>CAYMGL010000029.1:0-16258 GCA_964389945.1 uncultured Actinomycetota bacterium | reverse complement strand
GGGTCGCGAGCATCACCTGGCGCAGCTCGCCGTCGATCACGTAGCGGTCCACGTCGACGTCGGTGAACTGGTAGTACGGCCGCAGCGCCTGCAGCTCGGAGTACGTCGTCGCCAGCAGCTGCGGGTCCCACAGCCGGATGTTGGTCAGCGTGACCTCGTTCTCCTGCACCTGTGCGGGATCCAGGTCGTTGCGCACCTCGAACGGCCGCAGCTCGACCTCGTCGAGGCCGTACGCGGCGCGCGTGGCCTCGAGGTTGCGCTCGATGAAGGGGCGCTCGCGGGCGAGCTCCTGCGGCTCGACCTGCAGCCGCTGGATCGCCGCCGGGTACGCACCCTGGAGGAAGATCGAACCGATCAGCAGCAGCGCCACCGCTGCACCCGGCAGCAGGAAGCCGCGCCGGCGGATGTTGTAGAGCACCAGGCCGATCGAGAGCACCGCGACGACGAGCAGGATCTCCAGGGCGCGCAGCTCGGCGTTGACATCGGTGTACGAGGCGCCGGTCACGGTCCCGCGGGGCGAGAAGTTCAGCAGGAAGCGGTCCAGCCAGTAGCCCCAGGCCCATGCGGCGAGGATCAGCGCGAACAGCGCCGAGAGGTGCGCCTTGACGTTGGGCAGCACCTTGTCGCCGGGGTTGTCCGGCCGGATGCCACCGAGGAGGTAGTGCGCCCCGGCCGTGAGCATCGTGGTCAGCACCAACGACGTGACCAGCCACTCCTGCAGCAGCCGGAGGAACGGGAGCTCGAAGAGGTAGTAGCCGACGTCGCGGCCGAACTGCGGGTCGACGGCACCCACCTCGACGCCGTCGCGCCACAGCAGGAAGGCCTCCCACTCCGACGAGAGGGCGAGCCCGGACGACAGCGCGAAGAGGATCGCCACACCGGCGATCACCCACGGCAGGTAGGGGTCGACCAGCTCGCGGTACCGCTCGACCTGGGCCTGCTGCTGGTTGGTCGGCACGAACAGCGGCCGCATCCGTCGGGCCAGCTGCAGGTTGACCGCCACGAGGATCCCGAGCAGGACGGCACCCACACCACCGAGCAGCACCTGCGTGGAGAGGATCGTCGTGAAGACCTCGCGGTAGCCGACGGCGTCGAACCACCACAGGTCCACGGCGAGGCCGGCGATGCGGCTGCCCAGGACCAGCACCAACAGCACGACTGCCGCGATGACGGCACCGAGTCGGTTTCGGATCAGTTCACGCACCGGCTGCCTCTCGAACAGGAGGGTTGGTCTGGGGCAACGGTAGGCACCCCCGCCGGGTTCCCGTGGTCCGTCAGGCCGGCTGGAGCGCGCACGTGCAGCCGTCGTGGGCCAGCGGGACCGCGTGACCGGAGGAGAAGTCGTCGCCGATGGCGACGGCACCCTCGGCCTCGTTGGCCCGGCAGACACCCTCGGGGCAGCGGGTCTCCTCGCCCAGGACCCACTGGACCCGGGCGACGTCCTGGTCGCGCCAGCCGTCGAGGGTCGCACGGCCGTACGTCCGGGTGAGGTGGCGGTCCACGACGGTCTCGATCACCGGGCCCTTGAGGTCGCGGAAGACCTCACCGACGCGCTCCGACAACGAGGCATCCGGCTCCACTGCCTCGATGCCGGCCCGCAGGGACGGCGCGAGGGTGGTGCGCAGCTCGGCCAGCAGCTCGCGCGCGAGCGCGTCCGCGGTGTCGCTGACGAGCGTGGTGTCGGTCGGGGGGTCCTGGAGCACCTCGTCGCCGAGCAGCACCGGTGCGTCGGCGCGTCCGGCGCGGTAGCCGGCGTCGAGGAAGACGCGGGCCACGTCGGCCAGGGCGCCCGACTCGGCATCGGTCGGCAGCAGGTCGTCGACGACGTTGTCCTCGGTGCGGACGCGGACGGACTCGAGCACGCCGTTCTGCAGCTCCTGGAGCGAGCGACGCAGGCGGCGGAGCATCCCCGGTCGGACGCCGGCGAGCGACCGCTCACGGAGCATCGCGGGGTCGGCATCGACGACGGGCGCCGGTGCCGGGGCGCGGCCGGCGGCTGCGTCCGCCTCGGCCAGCGCGGCCTCGACCGCGCCGCGGTCCGCACCACTGCCGACCTCCTCGAGGTCGTCGTCCTCGGCCTCGACCGCGACCACCTCGTCCACCGACGTGTCGGTCGGCTCCTCGTCGAGGTCGTCGAGGACGATGTCGTTGAGGTCGAGCTCGTCGAGGTAGCTGTCGTCCTCGTCGTCGAGCGCATCCGCCGGCGCGACCTCGTCGGTCACCGCGTCGTCGACGACAGGCTCCTCGGCGACGGGCTCGGCAGCCGGCTCCTCGGTCGGCTCCTCGGCCACCGGCTCCTCGGCGACGGGCTCGTCCTCGGGCTCCACGTCACCGGGCGCGGGCTCGACCTCCACCTCGGCGGCCGGCTGGAAGGCGGCGTCGCGGGACGGCGGCGTGGCCGTCGTCGTCGGGCGGATGGCGTCAGCGTCGAGCGTGGGGGCCGAGCCGATGGCCTGCTCGGTCGTCCCGATGGCGGCGCGGAGACGGTCGACCAGCTCCGCTCGGACGCCCTCGAGCCGACGGATCTCGGCCTCGATGTCGCGCTGCCGTCCCTCGGCCTCCGCGACGATCCGGTCGGCGTGCGCGCTGGCCTGCTCGACCCGCTCGCGTGCCGCCTTGTCGGCCGCGGCGAGCTCGGCGTCGGCCTGGCGCTCGGCCTTCTCCCGCATCTCGCGGGCTGCGGTCTCGGCCGCCACGAGGATCCGTGTGGTCTCCTCACCGAGCTGCTTGAACCCCTGCTCGGGCGTCGACTGGGTGCTGACCTCGGACCGCGCCGACTCGAGCTCGGACTCGAGCTGGGCCACGCGCTCCCCCAGACGCGTGGCCTCGGCCACGACGTCACGCAGGTAGGCATCCACCTCGTCGCGTTCGTACCCGCGCATCACGATCGTGAAGTTCGGGTTGGCGCTTGCGTCCGCAGCCACACGTGCTCCTCTCGACGTCGCGCCGGAGCGTAGTCACGCCACCGCGGTTCAGGACGACCACTGCAACCGGAGCAGCGACACGACGCCGCCCACGGCCGGCAGACCGTCCAGCAGGTCGTCGAGGGTCCCCGGTGGGCCGACGGCACCGTCGCCCTCGCCGGGCAGCAGGTCCTCGACCGTCCCGACGGGGTCCTCGAGCGGCCCCGATCCGGGCGACGGTTCGGGGGTCGGACTCGGCGTGGGGGTCGGACTCGGGTCGGGGCCGGGGGTCGGCGTCGGCTCGGGCGCCGGGGTGGGCGTCGTCGTCGGCTCGGGCGAGGGTGCCGGCGTGGGGCTGTCGGCCTCCGGCTCGTCCGGCAGGACCGGCGCCGGCTCGGCCTGCGCAGCACGGCGGCGCAGGGCCTCGTCGGTCACGCGACGCAGGTAGGTGCCGTCGAGGTCGGCCCGTGCCAGCAGCACGCCCCACGTGCCGCCGGCGGCGCGGTCGACGACCACCGTCTCGACGACCTGCTCGATCGGCCGGGCGGTCCCCTGGGCGAGCGCCGTGACCACGGCAGCGGCCACGAGGGTCGGGCCCGGCGGCCCGAAGCGGTCGCCCCGGACCACCGGGGACAGCTGCGGCAGCGCGGCGACGAGGCCCTCCCCGACGCCGACGAAGTCGCCGTAGAACGCGGCCGTCTGCGGCGCGGCGCCGTAGGTGCCCGTCAGGCCGGTCTCGAGGTCGGCGACCTGCGCCTCGGTCACCAGGACGCCCTCCGCGTGGCGCACGTCCCACGGGTCGTCTGCGTCGAGGCGGATCGGGACGACCGAGGCCTGCGGGGCCCCCAGCGGCACCTCGCTCAGCCGGGTCATCGAGACCGCGGTGTCGCCCGTGATGCCCACGGCGGCCGAGTACGTGGCGACGCGGTCGGTGTCACCCCGCTCGACGCGGAAGGCACCGCCGAACCCCGTGACGGTCGCGACCGTCGCGTCGACCGACAGCGTCACGTCGACGTCGGCGACGAGCGCGCCCTGCTCGAGGGCCAGCGCGAGCGCCGCCGGCCCGATCGCGGGTCGCAGCTCGACGGCGGTCCCCGGTGCCAGCTCGACCGTCGCCGAGGCGGCACGCAGGACCGCCCCCTGCTCGCCCACGACCAGCCGGGTCTCGAGGGGCACGGCCCCGTCCTCGACCGTGCCCTCCGGTGTCGTGACGGTCCCCGACGTGATGGTCCATGCGAGCGGCGTCACGGGTGCGATGGCCGCGACCAGCCCGGCCAGCAGCGCGCCGACCACGGCGATCGCCGCGGCGACCCGTGGTGGGCGACCGGGCCGACGCAGCGGCGGCACCGTGCGTCGCACGGGTGGGACGACCTCCAGCTGCAGGTCGTCGCCGACGTCCTCGAGCACCGGCGAGCTCACGACTCGGCCGCCCGGACCCTGAGCACCACGGCGAATCCTCCGTCCTCGGGTCGCTCGAACCGTACGTCGCCACCCATCGCCGTCGCGATGCGCTGCACCAGGGCGAGCCCGAGCCCGAGTCCCCCGTGGCGACGCGTGGCCGATCCGTCACCCTGCCGGAACCCCTCCCCGAGCGCGTCGACCACCTCGTCCGGCATGCCCGGGCCACCGTCGGTGACGACGACCTCGACCGTCCGCTCGGGAGCGCGCCGGGCAGAGACGACCACGTCGCCGTCACTGAACTTGCACGCGTTGTCGAGCAGCTCCACGACCTGCCGGCGGAACAACGCCGGGTCCACGTCGACCCGCGGCAGCTGGCGGTCCACGCGGACGTGGACGCGGTCGCCGACGTCCTCCGGATCGAGCTGCTCCAGGGCATCGGTCACGGTGGCCCGCACGGAGGTCGGTGCCAGCGCGACGTCGAAGCGGCCCGCCTCCAGTGCCGCGTAGTCGACGAGCATGCCGATGACGCGCTCGAGCCGGAGCGCGGCGGTGGCGATCCGTGTGGCCACACCCGCCACGTCCTCGTGGGGCATCGCACGCCGGGCGAGCAGGTCGGCGTAGCCGCGGACGGGCGTCAGCGGCGTCCGCAGCTCGTGGGAGATGTTGGCGAGGAACTCGGTCTTCATCCGCTCGGCCTGGGCCTCGCCGGTGATGTCGCGCAGCAGGTAGACGCGGCCGAGGCCACGGCCGCGGCCGTCGAGCAACGGCGCCGACGTCGCCGCCACCGTCGTGTCCGCGGGGCCGACGATGCCCCGCACGACCTGTCCCTGTGCCCGCGACAGGGTGACGAGCAGCGACCGGCCCATCTCGTCGCGGCCGCCGCCCAGGACGCGGGTGACCGCCTGCCCCTCGACGGCGCCGGCGCCGAGCAGCCGTACGGCGGCCGGGTTCGCCCGTGTGACCACACCGTGCTCGTCGACGGCGAGCAGTGCCTCGGTGAGCGACCCCGTGATGATCTCAAGACGTTGGCGCAGGACGGCCTCGACGTCGGCCGCCTCGGCCAGGTCCTCCTCACGCGCCGCGACCGCACCGAGCATGCTCGAGAACGCCGCCGCGAGACGCCCGACCTCGTCGTCCCCCGCCGTGGGGAGGTCCTCGGCCGGTTCCCCCGCCGCCAGCCGCTCGGCAGCACCGGTCAGCTGCTGGACGGGCCGCACCACACGCTGCGCCCCGGCACTCGCGAGGGCACCGGCGAGCGCGAGGCCGAGGACGGCGGCGACGAAGAGCGTGCGCGTGGCCTCCTCCTCGAGATCGCCGTCCGCCGCGGCCGGCCGCAGCAGGACCAGGCGGTCCCGGTCACCGATCGGCGCGGCCGCCACGAAGCGGTTGGCACCCGCGACCGGACCGGCCGTGGGCAGTTGTCCGCCCGCGACGAGACCGATGAGCTCACGGTTGACCTCGGCGCCGACGAGCTGCGGCGACGACGCACCCGCGATGCGGCCGCCCGTCAGCAGCACCGCGTCCGCAGCCGTGCGCTCGGCGACCTCCGCCAGCGTGCTCCGGGCCGAGACCGAGCGTCCCAGCACCAGCGCGCCGGCGAGCCGGTCCAGCCGGCGCGTGCCGTCCTGGTCGGTCGGTGCGATCGGGACGACGCCGACTGCGAGGACCCGTCGTTCACCGATCGTGACGACGCCGCTGCCCGGGGTCCCGGCCAGTGCCTGCTGCACCAAGGACGAGCCGGCCAGCGCCACCTCGTCGACCGGGGGCAGCGCACCGACCACCTGCTGCAGGGTGTCCCAGGACGCCAGCGGTGCGCCGCTGGCCCCGATCAGGACGGCGACGTCGACCCCCGGCAGGCCGGCCAGGGTCGACGCCCGCGGGTCGAGGTCACCCGGCCGTGCCTCGACCTCGTTCGCCAACGCGGCCCCGGCGAGGGCCGCCGCGAGCGCCTGGAGGTCCTCGGTCTCGTCGGTCCCCAGGACCCGGGCCTGCGCTGTCGCGAGCGACTGCAGCGACGCCAGCTGGTCGCGCTCGAGGTCGCGGGCGAAGACCAGCCCGCCTGCGCCGGACAGCACGAGGACGGTGACGACGACCAGGGCCGTCGCCCCGGCCAGCACGCGCGCCAGCAACCCCGACCCGACGGCGCCGATGGTCCACGCCCCCACGGCGAGCGAGGCCGCCACGGACACGAGGCCGGCTGGCGTCGGGGCGATCCGGCCGAGCCCGTCGGCGAGCGCCCAGCCCCCCAGGCCCAGCGCCAGGAGCAGCACCGGACCGAGGTCGCGCAGCCGTCCCCGGACCGCCGCGACGGCCGCCATGCCACCCGCCACGCCCGCGGCGAGGTGGACCCCGAGCGGCCCGGCGAGCACGACCGGGACGGCCCCACCCACGCGACCGAGCGCACCGACCGCCAGCCCGGCGTAGCCGGCGGCCCGCAGGACGAGCGGGACCGTCGCCACCTCCACGAGCACGGCGCCGGCCAGCAGGTGCGACAGCGCGATCAGGCCGCCGCCCGCGACGACGCCGGGCCAGGTGGCCCCGACCTGTGCCCGACGGGTCCACCCAAGGCCGGCCAGCCCGGCGGCCACGGCCACTCCGAGCACGTGCACGGCGAGGTGCAGGGGGATCGCCACAGGGTCGCTCACGCCGCGGAGTCTACGGCGGCCCTGCCTGCGCCACGGTGGGACAGCTGCCCTGCGTCAGGCGGCCGGTGCGGCGGTCCCGGCGGGGGCCAGCTCGAAGGCACCGTCGGGTCGTTCACCGGCCCGCAGCGCGGCCAGCGCGGCCACCGCGTCGTCCAACGTGTCCACCGGGACGAGCGTGATCGGCTGGGTCACCGTGGCGCCGCGCGCCTCCTCGACGTTGTCCCGCGGCACGAGGAAGACCTCGGCCGCAGGGGCGTCGTCCTCCCGCAGGATCGAGCCCGGGATCTTCTGGAGGATGCCGCCGATGGGACCGACGCGACCGTCGAGGGCGATCTCACCGGTGCCGGCGATGACGCGGCCGCCCGTGAGGTCCTCCTCGCTCAGCTTGTCCACGATCGTCAGGGCGAACATCAGCCCGGCGCTCGGTCCCCCGATGCGACCGGTGTCGATGTCGATGTCCAGCGGCACGTCGATCCGCGTGACCAGGAGCAGCCCGAGGAACGCCCGGCTGGCGTCGTCCGGGTTCTGTGCCAGCGTCACGCTGCGGGTCTCGACGGTGCCGTCGGTCGTCTCGACCTCGATCTCCACGGTCTCACCGGGCGACAGCGGGTCGAGGAGCTCCAGCAGGTCGTCGACGTCGTCCACCTGCTGGCCGGTCAACCCGACGAGCACCTCGCCCTCGGCGACGACACCGTCCGTGGGGCCGTCGGGGACGACGGCGACGACACGGACCCCGGTGGCGTCGAGGTCGTAGCCGAGGTGACGCAGTGCGGCGACCGCGGCCGCCTGGGTCGACTCCTCCATCTGCACCCGGAACTGGTCGCGGGTGACGTCCTCGTCGACGTCGTCGGGGAAGTAGAGGGACCGGTCGACCCGTCGTGACGTCGGATCACTGCGCAGGTCCCAGAGGTCACCGAGACTGAGGTCGCTCTTGACCGCGACGGTCGTCAGGACCAGCTGTCCCGCCGACGCCGAGGTCTCCTCGCCGGGGATCTCGACGAGGTCCAGCGCGTCCTCGGTCGGCCCCGGCCGCAGCGCGACGAAGCACTCGGGCGCGACGTCCACGACGCTGCACGGGACGATGCCCTCCACGACGGCGGTGGCACTGCTCAGCAGCAGGAGGATCAGGAGCAGGCGACGCACGGTGGTCCGACGGGTCGGGGGTGGGGGGTGGTGCGGGGGCACCGGGCGGCCGCGGGGGCCGCCGGGACGGTACGCGGTCAGCCGGGCGGGCGACGCCCGGCGGCGGCCTCGCGGGTGACGGCCACGGCGGCGGCGAGCAGCAGCAGCACGGCCGTCACCACCAACGCGTCGGGTGCGCCCTCGGGTTCCCCCGCGGGCCCGTCGGCCACGACGTCGTCGGCGGGGGGCGCCGGCGCGGCCGAGCCCGGCACGTCCACGTCGGGGGACGTCGAGGGGGTGACCGACGGCGCCGTCGTCGGCGGCGAGGTCGGGCTGGGCGCCGACGTCGGGGCCGGTGAGGGTGCCGGCTGGTCGTCGACCTCCGCCGCCAGCAGGGACGCGCCCGCCGTGACGGCCGCCGCGGCGTCGATGCGGCCGACGCCGAAGCGCCCGTCGGGGCCCTCCTCGCCCAGGTCGACGGCCGTCTCGCGCAGCACCCGGACGGCCTGCTCGTGGTCGAGCCCCGAGCCCAGGAGCAGCGCGACGACGCCGCTCGCGATCGGCGCCGCGAACGAGGTGCCGTCACCGATGCCGTAGGGCGACTCGGGGTCGCAACCGCCGTCGACGGGCCGGCACCACGTCGACACCATGTCGATGCCGGGCGCCATCACGGCGTCGAGCCGGTCCGCGTCCGAGAACGTCGCCAGCTCGTCGTCGCGGTCCGTGGCCCCGACGAGGAGGACGGGCGAGCCCTCGGGGTAGCCGGCGGCGCCGGCCCCGGAGTTGCCGGTCGCGGCGACGACGACCACGCCTCGTTCCCAGGCGTACTCGATGGCCGCGTTGGGGGCGGTCAGGACCGCGTCCGGCCCGCCCGGCGTCTCCTCGACCTCCAGCGAGAGGTTCACGACGTCCGCGCCGTTGTCGACCGCCCACCGGATCCCCGCGTCCACGGTGCTCGCCCGGCCGCGCCCCTCGTCGTCCAGCACGCGCACCGGCAGGATCCGCGCCCCGGGCGCGACGCCGGCCACGCCCTCGCCGTTGTTCGCCGCGGCACCGGCCAGGCCCGCGACGAGCGTCCCGTGGCCGTTCGGGTCGCTGGGCTCGGTGTCGTCGTCGACGTAGTCGCGACCGGTGCTGCCGTCCGCCGCGAGCGCGAACTGGCCGACGAGGTCCGGGTGGTCGAGCTGGGCACCGGTGTCGATGACGGCGATGACGACACCGTCGCCCTGCGAGGTGTCCCAGGCGGTCTCGATCCCGAGCACGTCGAACCACCACAGCTGTGACCGCCGCGGGTCCTCCGCCTCGAGCGCGGTACCCGGTGCGGCGACGAGGAGCAGCGCCACGACGACCGTGGCGACGGTGCGGGCCCACCAGGGCCGGACTGCCGGCACGTGCTTCCTCTCCAGCCCGTGGTCGGCCACGACGGTACCGGCGGGTCGGCTCAGCCGTTCGCGCCCTCGGGGCCGCGGCCGGGGTCCGGCGCGGTGTCGACCCCCGGCCACCGGTGGCCGCCTGCGGCGAGGTGCTCCTGCTTCCAGATCGGCACCTCGGCCTTGACGCGCTCGACGAGGTCGGCGACCGCCTCCTGGGCAGGCCGGCGGTGCGGCGCGCTCACGGCCGCCACGATGGCGTGGTCGCCGACGGCCAGGGGGCCGTGGCGGTGCTCGACCGCCACTGCCCGCACCGTCTCGTGGGCGGCGGCGACCTCCTCGGCGACCTGCTGGAGGACCGCCGCGGACCGCTCCTCCCAGACCTCGTAGACCAGACCGGTCACGGCGGCCCCCTCGTGGTGGTCGCGCACGGAGCCCACGAACAGGGCGACGCCACCGGCCGCGTCGTCGGCGACGCGGGCGAGCAGCTCGTCGGGCACGAGCGGGTCCGTGGTCAGCCGACTGTGCACCCGCACACCCGAGCGCGGCGGGTCCGCCGGGTGGGGGCCACCCGGCTGGTGCGGCGCGTCACCGGCCACGGCGCCAGGCCCGGACGAGCGCAGCCGTCGCCAGTGCGGCCACGGCGCCGGCCCCGAGGGCGACCCGGTCACGTCGGGCCCGCAGCGGTCCCACCCGCACGTACGGACGGTGCTCCTCGGCCAGCGCTGCCAACGCGTCGCGGTTCGAGTGCTGTGCGGTCCACCCGGCCGCCTCGAGGCGCCGGACGTCCATGACCCACGGGTGCATGAGGTAGGGCAGCTGGCCGGCGGGGGCGTCCCCGATGCCGACGCGCCACAGGGCCGACGCCAGTCCCCAGGCGACCTCCTCGGGCAGGTCGAGGCTGCGTCGTCCGAGCACGGCCAGCGCCTCGTCCAGCGACAGCCAGCCCGGCGCCGCCACGTTGAAGGCCCCCGGCAGGTCGGTGGTCGCCGCCAGGCGGAACGCGTCCACGACGTCGTCGACGTGGACGACCTGGAGCGGCGGCCGGTGGCCCGTCACCGTCACGAACCGGGGCAGCTCGAGCTGGCGGCTGATGAAGTTGTCGACGCCCGGCCCGGCGATGATGGCCGGCCGCAGCACCGTGACCGTGACGTCGTCGTCCAGGCCACCGGCCCAGCCCCACAGCCAGTCCTCGACCTCACCCTTGTGGCGCACGTAGCTGAACTCGGCCGGGGGGCGACGCGGGCTGGACTCGGTCAGCGGGACGTCGTTGTCCGGGTGCGCCCCGTAGACCGTCGCGCTGGAGGCGACCACGATGCGGCGCACCCCGGCGTCCACGGCGGCCTGCAGGGTCGTGCGGGTGCCGTCGACGTTGACGGCGCGCATCGCGTCCTCGTCGTGGATCGGATCGACCTGGAACGCGAGGTGGACGAGCGCGTCGACCCCGGCGAACCGGTCACCGATGGCGGGATCGCGGACGTCCGCGACACCCGCGGCGACGCCCGCGGGCACGCGCTGCTCGACCACGTCGAGGGCGACGACCCGGTCGACGCTGGGGTCGTCGGCGAGGGCGGCCACGAGCCGACGCCCCACGAGCCCACCGGACCCGGTCACTGCGACGTCCATGTCGCACCTCCCTCGTGCCCCGCAGCGTAGTGAGGGCCGTGCGGGCGCGACCTGCGGCGACGCGACGCAGGCTGCGTGCGCCGACCGTCGTCGGCCGGGTGCGCCGGTCCCGTCGAGACCGCACACTGGTCCCATGACTGATGACATGACCCCCTCCCCCTTCGACGGCATGCCCGAGGAGTTCCGGCGCATGCTCGAACAGCTCACGGGCCCGGGCGGTCCGCTCGAGTCGCTCGCCAGTGGCGGCATGCCCGACCTGAGCGCGCTCGGTGGCCTCGGTGGCCTCGCCGGGGGGCTGGGAGGCCTCGCCGGGGGGATCCCCGACGGCCCGGTCGACTGGCGCATCGCACGACGCGCGGCGATGCAGGCGCTCGGCAGCGACGACCGCTCCCCCACCGACGACGAGCGACGCGCTGCCGAGGAGGCCCTGCGGATCGCAGAGCTGTGGCTCGACGGGTCGTCGCTGCCTGCTCCCCCCGACGCCGGCCGCATCCAGGTGGCGGCCCGCGGCGACTGGGTGGACGCCGCCCTGGTCGCGATGCGGCCGCTGGTCGAGCCGGTCGCGGCGGCCTCGACCGACACGATGGCCGACCTCGCCCGTCAGCAGATGGAGGACGTCGACCTCGAGTCGATGGGGCTCGGCCCGCTCGCGGGCATGCTCGGTGGGATGGACCCGGGCCAGCTGCTGCGCCCGATGGGCGCGACGCTGGCAGGGCTGCAGGCCGGCCAGGTGCTCGGCGAGCTGGCCGGCAACCTCCTGCACGGCACGGAGCTCGGGATCCCGACCGGCCCCCGGTCGACGGCCCTGTTCATCGCACCGAACATCGCCGACACGTTCGGCGACTGGGACCTCGACGAGACCGAGGTCCTCATCGTCCTCGCCCTCCACGAGGCCGCCAACCGCCGGCTGTTCCACGCCGTGACATGGCTGGAGGGACACGTCCACGACCTCGTGGCCACCTTCGCTGCCGGCACGGAGGTCGATGCCGACCAGTTGCGTCGCATGACCGAGGACCTGCTCCACGGCGTCGACCCCTCCGACCCGGAGCAGCTGCAGGAGGCCATGCAGTCGGCGGCCAGCCTGCACCTGACGCCGACGCCGGAGCAGGAGCGGGTGCTGGCCCGCATCCAGGGCGTCACGGCACTCGTCGGTGCCTGGACGCGACGCGAGGTCGAGCGAGCGGCCGCCGATCGGCTGCCCGGCCGCGTCCGCATCGAGGAGGTGCTGCGTCGCCGCCGCGCGACCCGCGCCGACGGCGACCAGCTGCTGGCCACGCTGCTGGGGCTCGACATCACCCACGACGACCCCTCGCTCGGCGACGACTTCGTCGCGGCGGTGACCGCCGAGCTGGGTGACCGGGCGTTGCACGACGCGATCGGCCACCCCGAGAACCTGCCCGACCTCGACGAGCTGCGTGACCCGCACGCCTGGCTGGATCGGGTCCACGGCGGCAGCGACGTGCCGGACGACCCTGCGGCCCTGCTGGACGGGCTCGGCGAGGCGCCGGTGGAGGACAGCGCCGACGACCGCATCGCCAGGGCCCGTGACGAGCGCGAGGGTGACGAGGGCGGCCCCGCCGCCGACGCCTGACCGCTCAGGCCAGACCGAGCGCCGCGCGCAGCTCGTCCTGCGTGCGGCGGGCGAGCCAGGCGTCCACCGCCCGGTGCTCCGGGTGGCGTCCCACCAGCGCGCGGAACGCGACACCGTGACCGCTGCGGACCACGTGCGCGAGCTCGTGCAGGAGGAGGACGTCCAGCACGACGTCGGGGGCGTCGGCGACGCGGTGCGAGACCCGCACCCGGCGGTCGGGCAGGGTGATCGAGGCCCAGCGGGTCGTCATCCGGTGCGACCAGCGGACGGACGCGGGCCGGACGTCGTGGTCGGCGAGCCACCGGGCGGCCACGGCGTCGGCCCGTGCGACGAGCTCATGGTCGCCGCGCGGCCCGGTCGGCGTCCGCGTGGGCCGCGGCGCGACGCCGTCGGGCAGCCCGCAGGCCGGGCGCGGGGCGCGGGCGCGCTCGTGCAACCGTCGCAGCAGGTCCGCCCGTGTCCGCTCGGCGGCGGCAGCCGACAGGTGCGCGGGCAGGCGCAGCACGACCCGGCCGTCCTGGACCCGGGCGCTCGAGGTCCGGGTCCGCGCGCGCGACCGCACGACCTGCACGCGCGGGCTCCCGCTCGCGGTGTCCCGCCGTGTGGGGCCGCCGGTCCGGCGCACGCGGTCTCCTGGTTCCTCGACGCCGTGCAGGGTGCCGTGCCCCTGCGACACCGCCGATGAGCGTCCACCGCGCGACGCTGCACGCCACCGGCAACTCACAGGCTTTCCACAGCTTGTGCATTGCGATCGAGTGCGTTCGCGCAGGTCAGCCGCGTGCCAGATCTGGCTGTTCCCGGCTGTCAGCAGCGAGAAACCTCGTGTTCACCTGCGTTGTCCACAGGCTGTCAACACGCTTTCCCGTGTTGTCCACAGGCGGTGTGGACAACGAGGTTGGCGCGCTCCGGCCGGCTCCGTACGGTGCCCCGCACGGCGCCCGCAGCGCTCGACCGGCTCCACGGGGAAGGGAACCGGACGACGTTCGGACGCCACCAACACCGGTCCGCGCCACCCCACTGGAACGGACCGGAAACGAGACGACGGGGTCCCTCGGGACCCCGTCGCTCATGTGCTGGTGGTGTCGGTCAGAGCTGGACGACGCGCACGGTGGCGACGCCCGCGAAGCCGAGCTCCTCGGCTGCGGCGCGGCTCAGGTCGAGGTCACGACCCGGGATGAACGGCCCGCGGTCGTTGATGCGGACGATGACGCTGCGGCCGTTGGCGACGTTGGTGACCTGCAGCCTCGTGCCGAAGGGCAGCGTCTTGTGGGCCGCGGTCATGCCCCACTGGTCGTAGGTCTCGCCGTTGGCGGTGGTCCGGCCGTGGAACTTCGGCCCGTACCACGAGGCGCGCCAGGTCCAGCCCGGCTCCTCGGCGGTGCGGTCGCCACGCTCGGGCGCGGTGCGGGGACGTGGGGCGGTGGTCGTGGACTCGACCGCGGCCGCGCGCAGTTCGGCGACTGCCTCGGCGTCCAGTCCGGGTCGGAGCTCGCCGGAGGTCGGCTCGTCGGGTGTGTTCAGGTCGGTTGCGGCAGGAGCCGTCGCCAGCGCGTGCTCCGTGATGTCCTGGACAGCGGTGCCATCGGCGGCCGCGATCGAACCAGACACCACGACGACGGCCGTCAGGCCGACGAGCGCGAGCGTGCGGCGCAAGGGGGTGCGCACAGAGAACCGTTCTTCGGGGAAAGGGGGCCAGCAGGAGGCGTGGGATGCCTCTGGGAGGGAGCTGGAGCACCTGGTCGGCGTGCACGTCGAACAAGGACGAGCCGCAGCGCCCGGAGGGGCGAGAAGGCGGTGCTACCTCACATGCTAACTGTCGCAAGCGCTTTGTCAACTCCAGCAAGCGGATTGGGGGCGACGTGGAAGGCGCGCTTGTGCATGTGTTCACAAGTCTTCCACGCCAGATCGCGCGGTCAACCCCTCACCCGGATGACGTGCGAACGGCGCGCAGTAGCCTCCGAGGCCCCTCGACCAACCTCGGAGGCAGTCGTGACGACCATGGAGACCTCGCGTGGCGCGGCCTTCTTCGACCTCGACCGCACCCTGATCAGCGGCTCCTCCGCCGTCGACTTCGGCATGGTCGCGTGGCGCAACAAGCTGATCCCGACCGAGGTCCTGCTCCGCGATGCCTGGGGTGCCTTCACCTTCCGGCTCGCCGGCGCCAGCGACGAGAAGTCCGAGACCACGCGTGACCGCATCCTCAACGCCGTCGCCGGGCTGCGCCAGGACGACATGCTCGCCCTGAACGAGGAGATCATCCCGCGGGTCCTGGCGAAGGTGCGTCCGGAGTCCAAGGGGCTCATCGACATGCACCACGAGGCCGGGCGCGACTGCTACATCATCTCGGCCTCGCCGGTCGAGCTGGTCGAGCCGCTCGCGCGCGCCCTGGGGATGGAGGGCGGCATCGGGACCCGCTCGGAGACCCACGAGGGCATCTACACGGGCCGGCTCGACGGCCCCTTCTGCTACGGCGACGGCAAGCGGATCATCATCGAGAAGATCGCTGCCAGCCGTGGCTACGACCTGCGCCTGAGCTACTGCTACTCCGACTCGGCCTCCGACCTGCCGATGCTCGAGATGGTCGGTCACCCCGTCGCGGTGAACCCCGACTCGCCACTGGAGGCGGTCGCCCACCAGCGCGGCTGGCCGATCGTGGTCTTCGCCCGTCGCCGCAAGAAGGTCGTCCGCCTGACGACGGCTGCCGTCGGCGCCGCCGGGCTGGCGACCGGCACCTACGCGCTGGGTCGACGACACGGCCGCCTCGGCGAGGTCGCCCGCGTGGAGGACCGCGCCCGCCGGCTGCCGTGGCGATGAGGTCGCTCGACGTCCCCGGCTCCCCGTGGCTCGACCAGCTCCTCGCCGAGGTCGAGCGCTGGGCCGGCGTGCTGGCGGCCCACACGCCCGACGACGACGCCGTCGCCGACGCACGTGACCGCGCCGCCGTCGCGACGCTGCGCCTCGACGGCTCGCCGGTCCAGGAGGTCCCGCCGCCCGTCGACGACCTGCCCGTCGGCACGGCCACCGGCCCCGCGCGGGGCGGCTGGCTGGAGGTGCTGCGGGCGGGGACCGAGGACCTCGAGCAGGCACCCGACGAGGTCCTGGTGGCCGTGGAGCACCACGGGGCGCGCCGCGGCCTCGACGCCGACGACCTCGCCGCACGCCTGCGCGACGACACGCTGACCGCGCTGCGGACCCTGCACGGCCGCGTCACCGACGGCCTGCTCGCCCCCGAGTGGGCCGGCGCGCCCCGCCGCACCGAGCAGACGGTCCACGACGCCAGCGTCGGCCGGGTGCTGTTCTTCCCCGTCGCGCCGGCGGACGTCGCCGCACGACTCGAGGCAGCGGCCCGGTGGGTCCACGACACCGACGCGCACCCCGTCGTGGTGAGCGGCGTGCTCCACCACCAGGTCCTCGACATCCACCCGTTCGAGGCCGCCAACGGCCGGCTGGCGCGGATCGCCGCACGGCTGCAGCTCGCGGCCGCCGGCATCGACGTGGCGCGGATCAGCCTCCCGGAGACCGCACTGCTGGACGACAGCATCGGCTACCTCGACGACGTCGCCCGCAGCCGGCGGCTCGGCGACCCCGGGGTGTTCGTCG
>CAYMGL010000028.1:9146-16409 GCA_964389945.1 uncultured Actinomycetota bacterium | reverse complement strand
AGGAACCACCCGGCCGGGTCGTAGTCGGTGAAGGTCTCGCCCGCGATGCCCTCGTCGCGCAGCTCGTAGACGTTGCCGCCGGTGTCGACGCCGTAGTGGTAGGCGACGTCGACGAAGCCGGCCTCCCGGTGGCTGCGGGTGTGGCTGCGGAAGCGGTCCGGCGCCCGGGCCGGCTCGACGACCGGTGCAGCCGTGTGGTGCAGCATCAGGCCGGTGATCGTGTGGGGCGTCCCCCCGGGCTCGGGGTCGGGCAGGCCCAGCAGCTGCCGGCTGACGACCTGTCGCACGTCCGGGGTCTGCGTGGGACTCGGGCTCGGTGTGGGCGACGGCGACGCCGCCACCGAGGGGCTCGGTGACGGCGTCGGGGAGGGCGGAGCCGTCCCGCGGGGGGCGGGGGACGGCAACGCCGGTGTGGTCGTCGGCCGGGTCGAGGTGCAGCCGGCGAGGGCAGTGACGGCCAGCGCCTTCAGCAGCGACCGTCGGCCCTGGTCCATCAGGCGTTCGCGTGCTGGTTCGCGGCGAGGTGGCGGACCGCCTCGGTGAAGCTGTCGCCGGCGTCGAGGGTGCGGATCGGGAAGGGGATGTCGATGCCTTCGTTGTCGTAGGCCTGCTTGATCGCCTTGACGACCTCGCCCTGGACGCGGCGGAGCTCGTGCTGCTGCGGGGCGTGGAAGTAGCGCAGGTCGAGGTTGATCGAGGAGCCACCGAGGTCGGTGTAGAACGCCTCCGGCGCGGGGTCGTCGAGCACGCCGTCGACCGACGCGAGCGCGTCCAGCGCCAGGTCCTCGGCGTGCTGCAGGTCCTCCTCGTAGCCGACCCCGACGATGACGCTCGAGCGGATCGCCGGGTTCTCCGTCTGGATGCGGATGGCGTTCTTGTAGACCTGCGCGTTGGGCACGACCATCACCTGGCGGTCGAAGCGGCAGATGCGGGTCTCGCGGATCGTGATCGCCTGCACCACGCCGACCGCGCCCTCGACCTCGATGACGTCACCCTCCTGGAACGGCTGGCGGAGCAGCAGCAGGATGCCCGACATCGCGTTCTCCAGCAGGTCCTGGAACGCGAAGCCGGCCGCGAGTGCCGCGACGCCGCCGGCGCCGAGCAGGGTGGCCACGTCGACGGCCGGGAAGGCGACGGCGAGGAACACCAGCACGCCGAGCCCCACGACGAGACCGTTGACGATCGAGGCGATCACCTGCCCGACGCTCGTGCCCTGGTGGTCGACCAGGCGCGGTCGCAGCGCGCGCTTCACGCCCTTGCCGGCGAGCCAGAACAGCGCCAGCACGACGAGGCCGATGGCGACCCGCGGCAGGGACGCCGCGAAGCCTGCGAGCAGCGACTGGACCTCGCCGACGGCTGCGTCGACGGCCTCGGTGAGCGAGTCGACCCCCTGTGAGGTCGTGGTTGCCAGGGCAGCGGGCAGCATGATGCTCCGGGTTCGGGTGCTCCACAATGCTTATGTCACACAGTGTGGTGGGGTACCCGCCCATTCGGCCGATCCGCGCGGTCGCTGCGCACCGAGGTCGGGACATCTGTCCCACGGCACCGCGCACCCGCCGGAGGCAGGCTGGCGCAATGGACGTCGTGGCGGCTGGTGAGGAGGTCGACGAACCCGTCGTGCTCGTCACGGTGTTCGGCGCGTTCCCGGGGCAGCCCGTCAACCCGACCGAGGCGATCGCCGATGCGCTCGCCGGCGAGGACCACGTGGTGTCGCACGTGCTGGACGTGTCCTACGAGCGCGCCGTCGAGCAGGTCGACGAGCTGGTCCGCATGGTGGACCCGGTCGCCGTCGTGTCGTTCGGCGTCACCCGCGCCGCCACCGGGGTCCGCCTGGAGGAGGCGGCCCGCAACCGGGGTGGGGCCACGACCCCGGACGTCGACGGCCGCACCGGCCCCGTGGGCCCGATCGACGACGGTCCGCCGGCGGTGCCGTCGCGCCTGCCGCTGGCCGAGGTCGCCGACGCACTCGTCGGGGCCGGGTTCCCGGTCGAGCCGTCCGACGACGCGGGCGACTACGTCTGCAACCACCTCTTCCGCCACCTCGTGACCTCGCCGCTCCTGGCGGGCCGACCCGTCGGGTTCGTCCACGTGCCGGACGCGACGACGGGGTCGTGCGCACTCGACCTCCACGACGTCGTCGTCGCCGGCCGCATCGTCGTGGACACCGTCGCGGCGGTCGCGCGCGGCGACCTCTGACCGCGTCGGGCGGGTGGTCTCAGGACCTGCCGTGCGCCCAGGCGGGTGGCACGGCGATGCACAGCTGCCGCGTGCGGGCCCGCACGTCGCCGTCGGGCCCGAGCACGGCCGTGCCGGCGGCGCGCTTGCGACCGTCCGCCTCGAGCGTGAAGCCGAGCACCAGGACGCGCTCACCGCGGCCGACCGGGGCGAGGACCTCACCCGTGATGCCGGCGAGCGCGGCGAACGTGGGTTCGTCGGCGGCGTGCATGATCGCCAGGGCGCCCGGACAGTCCAGCACGCCCCACAGCAGGTCGAGACGCAGGTGCCCGGCCGTGTCGATCGCCCAGTCCGGCGGTTGCCACCACGTGGCGAGGACGCCCGGCCGACCCGCGACCGGTGCGGGGAACATGCGCAGCCCGTCGGGGTGCTGCTCGCCGCAGACGATGCACGTCACCGCCGGGTGGTCGGGGAAGGGGACGCCGTCACCGACCAGGGCGGGGTCGACGTCGGGCAACGGGACGTCGGGCGCTGCCGCCGGGCGCACGGCGAGGACCTGCACGTCGCCGTGTCGGGCCACGAGCCACCCGTCCTCGCGGGTGACGGGCATGTCGACGTCCATCGGGGGTGGCGAGGACAGCCGGACCTCGGCCGGCCCGTCGACGAGGGCTGCCATCGTCCCCGCCGCGACCCCGCCGTTGGCGCTGTTCGCCGGCCCGTTGTGGCCGGGGGGGATCCGCACCGAGGTCGGCACCTGCGCGCTCATGCCGCGTCCATCGTCAGCGTGACCTTGCCCACGACCTCGTTGCTGGCCAGGCGGTCGTACGCCGCCTCCGCCTCGTCGAGGCCGAACGTCTCGGCGCCGACGGGCGCGCACCGGCCGTCCGCGAGCAACGGCACGACCTCGCGGGCGAACGACCGCGCGACCGCGGCCTTCTCGTGGGCCGGGCGGGCCCGCAGCACGGTCCCGCGCACGGTGAGCCGCTTGGCGAGGAGCTGCCCCATGGGCAGGTCCGTGCTGGCGCCGGCCAGCAGCCCGACGACCATGATCCGTCCCTGCGGTGCCGCGACGTGGCAGTCGAGTGCGACGTAGTCGCCACCGACGAGGTCCAGCACGACGTCCACGGGGCCGAGCTCGGCGAGCTGGGTCGCGGTCTGGCGGTCCGTGGGGTCGGTGACGACGACGCCCCCGTCGAGCCCGAGCGCACGCGCTGCATCGAGCTTCGCCGGCGTCCGGGTCGTCCCGATCGCGCGCGCCCCCAGGGCCCGCACGAGCTGGACGGCCGCGGTGCCCACGCCCGACCCGACGGCGTGGACCAGGACGGTCTCGCCCGACCGCAGCCCGGCCTGGGTGACGAGCGCGTCGTGGGCCGTCGCGAACACCTCCACGCTCGATCCGGCGGCGACGTCCTCCAGCCCGTCGGGCACGGCCACGGCCTGGTCGTCCTCGACGACCAGGAAGTCGGCGTGTGCGCCGCCGCCGACGAGCCCCATGACGCGGTCCCCGGGGGACCAGCCATCCGCCGCGGGCCCGAGCGCGTCCACGACGCCGGCGTACTCCAGCCCGGGGACGTCGGCCGGCACGCCCGACGGGGCCGGGTACCGGCCCGCTCGCTGCAGCAGGTCGGCACGGTTGACCCCGCTGGCGGTCACGCGCACCCGGATCTCCCGGCCCCGCGGTTCGGGCAGCGGCCGCTCCTCGAGGTGCAGTGCGCCGTCACGGACAACGGCTGCTCGCACGCGATGCTCCTGCTGGCGGGACGTCATCTGGTGGACGGCCCACGCTAGCGCTCGGCCCTCAGCGCGCTGCCGGCGCGCCGGGGACGGTCGCCAGCGGGACGGCGTCGCCGAACCACGCGAACAGCGTGACGGTGGCCAGCTCGAGGAGCTCGTCCTCCTGCAGCTGCTCGTCGAGCAGGCGTGGGAGCAGTCCCTCGACGTAGCCGACCCACCCGCGCACGTGCGCCTGCGCCAGTGGGCGTGTCGCGGTGTCCGCCTCGATGTTGGCGAGCACGAGGTCGGCGATCGCGTCGCGGACCTGCTCGACGACGCTCGCGACCTCCGGGTCGGTCCCGATCCCGCCCGAGAGCACCGCCAGGTAGCCGGCCTCGTGCTCGCGGATCCAGCGCAGCGCCCGGCGCAGCCCGTCGGTCAGCGCCGTGAGCGGGTCGGTGTCGGGCGCCGGGCGCAGGACCTCGACGAGCTCGGCCGCCGACGCCTCCAGCACCTCGATGTAGAACCCGCGCTTCGACCCGAAGTAGTGGTAGAGCAGGCCTCGGCTGCTGTCGGTCGCCGCGGCGATGTCGTCGACGGAGACGGCGTCGTACGGCGTGGTCGAGAAGAGCTCCAGGCCGACGGCGAGCAGCTGCTCGCGGCGGGCGTCGCTGTCCATGCGCCGCGCCCGCGGCGGCCGCTCGGTCGTGGACATCGGCGGGCTCCGAACCGTTGTTGAACGTCGTCCAACAACGCTAGCCTGCTCGGCGACGGGAGGCAGGTGATGGGTGCGACGCCGCGCGTGGTCGTGATCGGTGCCGGGTTCGGCGGCATCGGGATGGCCATCAGGCTGCGCGCGGACGGCGCCGACGTGACCGTCGTCGAGAAGCTCGACGGGATCGGCGGCACGTGGCGCGCCAACACCTACCCGGGCGCTGCGTGCGACGTCCCGAGCCACCTCTACTCGTTCTCCTTCGCGCCGAAGGACGACTGGTCCCGCGTCTACGCACCGCAGCACGAGATCCTGGCGTACCTGGAACAGGTCGTCGACGACCACGACCTGCGGCCCCACGTACGCACCGGCGTCGAGGTCACGGCCGCCACGTGGGACGAGGCGACCTGCACCTGGGCCGTGGCGCTGGACACCGGCGAGGTGCTCACGTGTGACGTGCTCGTGTCGGCCACCGGGCAGCTGTCCCGCCCGCTCGTGCCCGACCTCCCGGGGCTCGACGACTTCCCCGGCCCGGTGCTCCACAGCGCGACCTGGGACCACGACGTCGACCTCGTGGACCGGCGCGTCGCCGTCGTCGGGTCCGGCGCGAGCGCGATCCAGTTCCTGCCCCCCGTGGCCGAGGTGGCGGCGCACACGACCCTGTTCCAGCGCACGCCGCCCTGGGTGCTGGCGCGCTACGACCGCGACTTCCGTCCGGTCGAGCAGGCCGCGTTCCGTCACGTGCCCGGGGCCCGCGCCGCGTACCGGTTCGGCATCTGGGCCTGGAAGGAGGTCTCGTGGCTGGCGTTCCGGGAGGGCAACCCGGCCAACGCGGCGCTGCGCCGGCTGGCCGAGCTGCGGCTGCGGCAGCGCGTGCGGGACCCGGAGCTGCGTGACCGCGTGCGCCCCGACTTCACGCCCGGGTGCAAGCGCGTCCTGGTCAGCGACGAGTGGTACGACGCGCTCCAGCGTGACGACGTCACGGTGGTCGACGCCGGGGTCGCCGCCGTCGAGGGGCGCACCGTGGTCGGGCAGGACGGCAGCCGCGCGGAGGTGGACGCGATCCTGCTCGGGACCGGCTTCTCGGCCTCCGACCTGCTGACCCCGATGACGGTCACCGGCCGTGACGGCCGCGACCTGCACGAGGCGTGGTCGGACGGTGCGGAGGCCTACCTCGGCATGTCGGTCTCGGGCTTCCCCAACCTGTTCGTGCTGTACGGCCCCAACACCAACCTGGCGCACAACTCGATCATCCACATGCTCGAGTCGCAGTTCGCCTACGTCCGTGACGCCGTGCGGCGCCTGGCCCGTGGGGACGCCGACGCGCTGGACGTCCGGGCCGACGTGCAGCAGCGCTTCAACGCGTCGCTCGAGCGGCGGCTCGAGGACCTGGTGTGGGACGCCGGCTGCAGCAGCTGGTACCTCGCCGGCAACGGCCGCAACACGCTGAACTGGCCCGGCCTCACGATCGAGTACCGGCTCCGGACGCGCCGGTTGGACCCGGACGACTACGTCGCCGTGGAGGCCGCCGACCGGCGTCCGCTGCGGCTCGTCCCCGAACCGGACGTGGAGGGAGCCTCGTGAGCGCGCTCGACCTGCCGCGCGAGCTCGCCGTGACCGGTGTGCGACGTGCCGTTCGTGGCGTCCTGCGCCGGCTGGTGCGGCCGGTGCCGACACCGGGCCTCGACGACGACCTCGCCCGCGTCGCCCGCGTGTTCGACCTCGCCGCGCAGCACCGTCAGCCCGTCGCGACCCTGCGGCTGGGCTACGAGCTGGACGCGCAGGCCTGGCAGGCGCCGCTGCCCGACGGCATCGAGACGACGGATCTGTGGATCCCCGTGCCCGCGGACGAGACGGGACCGGCGCGCCAGCTGCGGGTCCGCACGTACCGCCCGGCCCACGCCCGGGGCCATGCGGCCGCGCCCGAGGCCGCGCTGGTGTACGTCCACGGCGGCGGGTTCGCGATCGGGTCGCTGCGGACCCACGACGCGGTCTGTCGCCGACTGGCGGCGGGCGCCGGGGTGCTGGTCCAGTCCGTCGAGTACCGGCTCGCGCCCGAGCACCCGTTCCCGGCCGGGCTGACCGACGTCGCCGCGGTGTGGGCCGAGCTGCAGCGGCGGTGGGTCGCCGACGGCGGCGACCCGGCCCGCATCGGCATCGGCGGCGACAGCGCGGGTGGTCACGCCGGCGCGACCATCGCCGACGAGGCGGTCCACCCGACCCTCGGCGTGGACGTGCCCATGCCCGGCTTCTGCTGGCTCGTCTATCCCGGTGTCCGCCAGCGCGACGCCGTCGAGGTCATGCCGACCGTCCTCCCCGAGGGTGGGCTGCTCAACGGGCCGATGGTGGCGCGCTTCACCGAGCTGCACGTGCCCGACGCGGCCCTGCGTGACCACCCGGCCCTCAACCCGGTCGACCGCCCGGCCGAGGTGCTGGCGGCGCACCCGCCGACGTGGGTGCAGACGGTCGGCTTCGACCCACTCCTGGAGCAGGGCCGCGAGTACGTCGAGCGGCTGCGTGCGGCGGGGGTCGAGGTCGACCATGACCACGACCCGACGATGGCCCACGGCTACATCTCGATGACCGGCGTCTCCGAGGCCGCTGCGACCGCCCTGGGGCGCGGCATCGCCGCCCTGCGTCGGCTCACGGCCGCCTGACGTCGG
>CAYMGL010000028.1:0-9046 GCA_964389945.1 uncultured Actinomycetota bacterium | reverse complement strand
CGTCGGCTCACGGCCGCCTGACGTCGGTCCTGGGCACGTCCGTCGTCGCGCCGGGTGCGACCTCCCCGCCGGCGCCGCGACCGACGAGCCGCGACGTGACACGACGGACCAGCCCCAGGCCGGCGACGCCGAACACCTGCTGGACGCCGTGGAGCAGCCGTGCGTCGGCGCCGACGAAGATGCGGGCCCGGCCGCGCACGACACCGCGCAGGACCACCTCGGCGCAGCGCTCGGGGGTGGTGCGGGCGATGCGGTCGAAGGCCGGCTGGAGGTCGGTCCAGTCGCCGCGGACCTGTGCGTTGCGGGCGATGTTCGTGAGGATCCCGCCGGGGTGGACGCAGTGGACGGTGATGGGCAGGCCCTCCATGCGGGCCTCCTGCGCGATCGCCTCGGTGTAGCCGCGGACCGCGAACTTGGCGGCGTTGTACGCCGACTGCCCGGGCACGGCGACCATGCCGAAGATGCTCGAGATGTTGACCAGCGCCCCGTCGCCCGATGCGATGAGTTTGGGCAGGAACGCCTGGGTGCCGTGTGCCACGCCCCACCAGTCGACGTCGATGATGCGATCGAGGTCCTCCATCGTCTGGTCCGTGGCCAGCGCCGCCAGCGCCACGCCGGCGTTGTTGACGACCAGGTCGACGCCGCCGAAGTACGCCTCGACCTCGTCGGCGTACGCGAACACGGCCTCGCGGTCGGCGACGTCCAGCGTCGCCGCGTGCACGTCGGCGCCTGCCGCCTCGCAGGCCGTGCGGGTCGCGGCGAGTCCGTCGGTGTCGACGTCGCTGATGGCCAACCTGGCGCCGCGGCCGGCGAGGTCGATCGCGAGGGCCCGGCCGATCCCGGAGCCGGCGCCGGTGATGACGGCGACACGTCGGTCGAAGTGCTTCATGCAGGGACTCCCGTCGGCCGCGGTGCCGGCACCTGGTCGTGCCGTCGGATCTCGTAGTCGGCGAGGTCGACCGTCGCCAGCGCCCGCTGGTAGGACCCGACGTCGCCGGGCCACACGGTGAAGTTCTCGCCACGGTCGTTGAGGTACCACGATGCGCAGCCGTCGGCCCACGAGCTCGCCGCGAGCTCGTCGTCGACCCAGCGCAGGAAGTCGTCGTGCACGAACTCGGCCACCTCGAGCGCGACGACGTCCTCCTCGGCCAGCACGTCGACCGCCCGGCCGATGTAGTCGGCTGCCGCCTCGATCATGAGCACCGCCGAGTTGTGGCCGAGCCCGGCGTTCGGTCCGAGCACCATGAAGTGGTTGGGGAAGCCGGGGACCGCGACGGTGAGGTGGGCCGAGGGCCGGCCGCCCCACGACGTGTCGAGGTCGCGGCCGTCGCGGCCGGTCACCGCCATGCCGTGCAGCGGGTCGTCGACGGTGAAGCCGGTGCACAGCACCAGCACGTCGAGGTCGACGTGCCGGCCGTCCGTGAGCTCCAGGCCGTCGGGGGTGACCCGCGCGATGCCCTCCGTCACCACCTCCACGTGGTCCTGCGTGAGTGCGGGGTAGTAGTCGTCGGAGCGCAGCACCCGCTTGCAGCCGAAGGTGTAGGACGGCGTCAGCTGCTCGCGCAGCGCAGGGTCGGCCACCTGGCGACGCAGGTGCCTGCGTGCGAGGGCTGCACCGGCGCGGTTGAGTGGGTGGCCGGCTCGGAAGGCCCGGTGGAACAGCTCGTGCTCGGCGAAGATGGCCCGCCGGAAGGCCGCGCGGAGACCCGGGACGTGCCGGAACGCGAAGCGCTCGGCCGCCGAGAACGCGCGGTCCATGCGGGGGACGACCCAGGCGGGGCTGCGCTGGACGACCGTCAGGTGCCCGGCCCGGTCGGCGAGCTCCGGCACGAGCTGGACGGCCGAGGCGCCGGTCCCGACCACGCCGACGCGTGCGCCACCCAGTGCGACGTCGTGGTCCCACCGCGCCGAGTGGACGACGGGACCTGCGAACGCGTCGAGTCCCTCGACCGCCGGGTACCGCGGGTCCTTCAGCGCCCCGACGGCGTTGACCAGGACGTCGCAGACGACGGCGCGACCGTCCGCGGCGGTCACGGTCCAGGTGGCGTCGGTGTCGTCCCAGACGGCGCTGCGGACGTCGAAGCCGAAGCGGGTCCTGGCCCGCAGGCCGTGTCGCTCGACCACGCCGTCGAGGTAGGCCCGGATCTCGGGCTGTGGCGCGTAGTGGCGGGACCAGTCGGGGTTGGGCTCGTCGGCCAACGAGTAGAGGTGGGCGGGGATGTCGCAGGCGGCACCCGGGTAGGTGTTGTCGCGCCAGGTGCCGCCGGTGTCATCGGCCCGCTCGAGCAGGACCACGTCCCGGCCGTCCCCCCGGAGGAGGCGGATCGCGGTGGCGATGCCGCCGAAGCCGGTGCCGATGATCGCGACGCGCTGCTGCATGGGTGCTCGCTTGTTGAACGATGTTCAGCAACCTATGCAGAGCACTATGTGACGTCAAGTGATGTCGTGGTCATGGCAGGCGCATGACGACCCGACCGGCAGGCAGTGCCGGGGTCGCGTCGGGTCAGTCGACGACCTCGAGCCAGCCGTGGGTGTCCTCGGCCTCGCCGCGGTGCAGCGCGGTCAGCGCGTCGCGGAGCTCCAGCACGTTGTCGCCGACCTCGGCGTCGTTGAACGTGACCGTGCGGCCGTCGGCCCACAGCAGCGTGCCCACGGGTGCGAGGACGGCGGCCGTCCCCGACAGCGCGGCCTCGCCACCGTTCTCGGCCCACGCGACGACGTCGTCGATCGTCAGCTGCGCCTCCTCGACCTTCCGCCCGCTGTCGCGCGCGAGCTGGAGGATCGAGTCACGCGTCACCCCGGGCAGCAGCGAGCCGTCCAGCTCGGGCGTCACGACGTGGTCGTCGTCGAGCAGGAGCAGGTTCGCGGCGCCCGTCTCGGTGACCTTGCCGTCCGGGGCGAACAGCACCTGGTCGACACCGTGCTCGGCCTTCGCGTCGAGCGTGGGGCCGAGTGCCATCGCGTAGTTCGCGCCGGACTTCACCTGCCCGAACTGCGGCGTCGAGCGCGGCAGGTCCTCCTCGACCAGCAGCGACAGCGGCCGGACGCCGCCGGCGAAGTAGTCGCCGACCGGCGACGGCAGGACGTACAGCAGCGCGCTGGACGACGGGGAGGCGGCAGCACCGATGTTGGGCAGGGTCCCGATCAGCGTCGGCCGCAGGTACAGCGAGCCGGGCTGTTCGGGGACCTGGTCGAGGTTCGCCGCGACGATGGAGCGCAGCATGCCGTGCAGCAGGTCCGCCGGCGGGACCGGCAGCCGGAGGACCGACGCGCTCTGCCGCATGCGCTCGACGTGGCGGGCGCCCCGGAAGATCCGCACGACACCGTCGGTGCCGCGGTGCGCCTTGAGGCCCTCGAAGCACGCCGAGCAGTAGTGCAGGACGTGGGCGGCCGGGTGCAGGCGCAGGTCCTCGACCGGGACGACCTCTGCGTCGCCGTAGGTCCCGTCGACCGCCCGGGCGACGGCCATCGTCGGTGCGAAGACGGATCCGAAGGCGGGCGCTTTGGCGGACACGGCTGGTGCTCCTCGTGGACGATGTGCTGCGCGGGCAGGCTAGGCGCCCGGGCGATGCCCCGTCCGCCGCCGCGCGCCGAGCCCACGTCGACATCCGTGACGCAGGCAGGAGTCGGGCGTCCGGACGGCGAAGTCCCTCGTCGCACACCACCACACGGACACCACGAGCGGGGGCGCAGATGCGGGAGGACGGGCCACGGCCCTCACCGCGGACGACATCGCGGCTCGCAGCCGACGTGGGTGCCGACGTCGCCGACCTCCGGACGTCCCTGCGGCGGGCGCTCGACGAGGCCGAGGAGCTCGAGTCGGCGGGGCGCCACGACCTCGCTGTGGCGGTGCTGGAGGACCAACGTGCCGCGCTGGCCGACCTCCACGTGCGGCTCAGCCGGCGGCTCGCGGACGCCGCGGTCGAGCGCGAGGCCGAGCACGTGCTCAGCGGCGCCACGCCGGCGTCGCCGGACCTGCCCGCCAGCCCGACGTCCACGACCGTCCCCACGGCCCCGGCACCCGCAGCGAACGCCACCCCGGTCGTGCGGCGACCCGACGCCACCACGCTGCGGCTGCTGGCGTCGGCGGTCGCGGCCGTCGTCGGCGTCACGGTCCTGGTGACGCCCGACCTCGGCGGTGACGTGCTCCGCGTCGCGGGGTGGGCGACCGTCGCCGCACCCGTTGCCGACCCGGTGGCCGCGCCCACCGGGAGCGCGTCGCCGGCGCGCGCGGACGACCCGGCGCCGGTGCCCGCCGCCCCGCAGGGCGAGGACGACGTGCCGCCGCAGGACCGGGCCGTCGCGTCCCCGGCCCCCGGGGCGCCGCCGGCCGACGCACCAGACGCCGAGCGGTCGGACCCGACGGACCTGGCCGACGTGGGTGCGTTCCTCCCGGACCTCGTCGGCGACCAGGACGGCCCCGCTGCCCCGTTGCCGGGCAGCGGTCAGCTCGCGCCGGACGACGCCGTCGTCGGCGACGACGGGGCCCCGTCGTCGCCGACGACCACCCAGAACGGCGTCGCGCCGAGTGGTGCGGACGTGGACGACGCGGTCGTCGTCGACCAGACCGTCGAGCGTCGGGGCCCCGCCCGGTAGGCTCGCGACGCGGCCGCCTCGGCGGTCGCCGGTGCGCCCACGCGCACGGACCGTCCCTTGAGTAGAAGGCGAATCGCGCATGCGCCGTCGACTGGCCACGATCCTCACCGCCGCCCTGCTGGGCAGCGCGCTGCTGCTGCCGCTCACCGCGATGCCGGCCATGGGCGCCGACAGCGTCGTCGTCCTCGCCGCGGAGGGAACGACCTCGACCGAGGGTCTCGACCCGATGGGCGCGGACGCCGAGGAGAACGAGTTCGCGCCGCCGGAGTACGAGCCGAACTGGACCTGGCGTGCGGGCGGCAAGGGCCTCCTGGCGCTCTTCCTGTTCGTCGGCGGCTACCTCGCGCTGATGTACTACCTGCGCGTGGCCCGGCCGCGGCAGCGGAGCGAGCAGTCCTGACGATGCCGGGCGACACGTCCGGCAGCCTGGTCGACCTGCGCGTCGCGCGAGCGGCCGCGCGCCTCGTCATGCCGACGTCGACGACGTCGGCAGCGGCCGCGCAGCACCTGCGCACGGCCGTCAGGGCCGAGCTCCCCGAGATCGACGCGGCCGCCCGGACCTGGACGCGGCTCGGCACCGAGCTGCCCCCCACGCAGGTCCGCGTGGTCGGGCGGATGGGCTGGATCGAGGCGAACCTGGGCGTGGTCGGCGCGATCCTCGACCGCGCTGCGGCGCGGCTGCGGACGCGCCCCGCCGGCGGTGCCCAGGTCGTCGGCGTCCAGCTGGGCACGTTGTTCGGGCTGCTCTCGACACGGGTGCTCGGCCAGTTCGTGCTGCCGCTCGCCGGCCCGGGGGCGGGGCAGCTCGTCGTGGTGGGGCCGAACGTCCTCGACCTCGCCGACCGCTCGCCGGAGGTCGCCGACGACCTGCGCCGCACGGTGCTGCTGCACGAGGTCGCCCACCGGCTCCAGTTCGACGGGGTGCCGTGGCTGGGGGCGCACCTGCGCGACCTCGTCGCGTCCTACCTCGACCAGGGGCCGACCGACCCGGCCAGCCTGCTGCGGATCGTCCAACGCCTGCCCGGCGCGGTCGCCGAGGCGCTGCGCGGGGGCGGCGTCGAGCCGATCATGCAGGCGCTGCTCACGGCGGCGCAGGTCACGACCCTCGACCGTGCGCAGGCGCTGATGTCCCTGCTGGAGGGGCACGGCAACGCGACGATGCACCTCGCCACGGCTGACGTGGTGGCGGACCCGGCGGGCGTCGAGGCAGCGCTCGCCGAGCGCCGGGACGACCTCGCCGGCAGGGTCCTGCGCCAGGTCGCCGGGCTGCAGCGCAAGCAGCGGCAGTACGCCGAGGGTGAGGCCTTCGTCCGCCACGTGGTGGACGAGGCCGGGGTGCCCCGGCTGAACCGGGCCTTCGACGGCCCGGAGCAGCTGCCGACGATGGACGAGATCGGTGACCCCGCGTCCTGGCTGACGCGCACGGCCGCGTGAGCACCGGGGGCGGCGGCGAGGGGGCCACGGGGCGACCGTGGCCGACCAGCGGGCCGCTGCCGCCGGGCCAGCCCCGCGGTGTGCTGGTCGACGAGGTCCGACGCGTGCTGCGGGCGGTGCCGCGCGACGCGGCCGCGCTCGTCGCCAGCTCGGGCGGGCCGGACTCGGCGGCCCTCGCGTTCCTCGCCTCCGAGGCGCGTCCCGACCTGCAGCTGACGCTCGGCCACGTCCGCCACGGCCTGCGCGACGACACGCGCGACCTCGCGGCCGTGCGTGCGCACGCGCAGTGGCTGGGTGCGGAACTGGTCGTGACCGAGGTGCACGTCGCGGGCGAGGGCGGCATGGAGGCAGCGGCACGGGCCCACCGCTACGCAGCCCTCCGCCGGCAGGCCGCGGACGTCGGCGCGGGCTGGATCCTGCTCGGCCACTCCGCGGAGGACCAGGCCGAGACGGTCCTGCTGCGGCTCCTGCGGGGCACCGGCGTCGCGGGGCTGTCGGCCATGGCGCCGGTCCGTGGCGGGCTCGTCCGCCCGCTGCTGCACCTGCGGCGTCGCGACCTGGCCAAGTTCGTGCTCTACGAGGGGCTGCCGGTCGCGCGCGACCCGACCAACGAGGACCCGTCCATCGCGCGGGTGCTCGTCCGCAAACGGCTGCTGCCGGTCCTCGAGGAGTTCGGTGGCGACCCGGTGGCGGCGATCGCGCGGTTGTCCGACCTCGCCCGCGCCGACTCGGCCGCCCTCGACCGGCTGGCCGACGAGGTCACCGAGCGGGCGCTCGTGCGCTACGGCCCGGCGGTCGCGGTCCGCGACGACCTGCTGGCCGAGCTCGAGCCGGCACTCGCGGCCCGGGTGCTGCGGGCCGCCGTCACGGCCGCACGGCCGAGCGACGCGCCCCCGACCGCGGCCCAGGTCGCCGACCTGGCCGAGCTGAGCGTGGGGTCGGCGGTCGACCTGCCCGACGTGAGCGCCACGCGGGGCGGCGGGTGGATCGCGCTGGTGCCGCGGGACGTCGCGACGCCGCCGGTGCGTCCCCTCGCGCTGCCCGGCTCCACGCGCTGGGACGTCGCCGGCATCCAGGTCGACGCGGTGACCGAGCAGGCCGTCGACGGCGACGGCCAGCTGCGGCTGGTGATCGACGGCGGGTGGACGCCGCCCGAGCTCGAGCCGGAGCCGGCGGCCCTGCCACCCGGGTCCAACCCCGAGTACGGCGTGCTGCTGGCGGGACGGCTGCCGACCGAACCGGTCCTGCGACCGCGACGCCCGGGCGACCGCGTCGTCACGGCGGGCGGGACCCGCAAGCTGCAGGACGAGCTGGTCGACGCCGGCGTGCCCCGGGCCGTGCGCGACATCGTCCCGGTCCTCGCGGCCGGGGAGCGCGTGCTGTGGGTGCCGGGGATCACCGCCGACGCGGCGCTGGTCGAGCAGGGACGCCGCGCACCGCACGCCGCGCTGGTCGCGCGTGTGCTCCGACGGGACGGCTGATCGCACTACCGTCGGGCTCCGCACCGACCGGACCCGGGGACACGCCGTGCCAGAACCGCAGGTGGAGCAGGTCGACCTGGACGGGGCCACCCCCGCACCGCACCCCGACATCGCCTCGGTCCTCATCGACGAGGGCCGCATCGGTCGCCGGCTGGATGCGCTCGCGGCTGCCGTCGACCGGGACTACGAGGGCAAGGAGGTCCTGCTGGTCGGCGTCCTCAAGGGCGCGTTCATGGTCATGGCCGACTTCGCCCGGCGCCTGACCGTCCCCAACGCCGTGGACTTCATGGCCGTCTCGTCGTACGGCTCGGCGACCCGGTCCAGCGGTGTCGTGCGCATCCTCAAGGACCTCGACGCCGACATCGAGGACAAGCACGTCCTGATCGTCGAGGACATCATCGACTCCGGGCTCACGCTGGAGTACCTGGTCCGCAACCTGCGCTCCCGTGGCCCGGCGAGCGTCGAGGTCCTCGCGCTGCTGACCAAGCCGTCGCGGCACGAGGTCGACGTGCCGTACCGCTACGTCGGGTTCGAGGTCCCCGACGTGTTCGTGGTCGGGTACGGCCTGGACTTCGCCGAGCGGTACCGCGAGCTGCCGTACATCGGGACGCTGGCCGAGGAACTCCAGCCCTGACCCGTGCGTTGGGCGTTCTCCGCCGGGACGACGCGCGCCCGGTCCCGTGGCCAGCGAGCCCGCCGCGGGGGGACCGGCCGCCGGTACCTTGGGACGACCAGCTCGACACCTGTCGAGTCCAGTGGAGAAGGCCCCCGACGTGAAGAACCAGCGATTCCTCCGCGGTCCGTTCGTGTGGATCGCGGTCCTGCTCGTCGCGCTGTTCATGACGGTCAACCTCATCAACAGCGCCTCGGCGCCCGAGACCCTGACGTTCAACCGCTTCGTCGAGCTCGCCCGCGACGGCGCGTTCGAGGACGGCGCCGTCAGCGAGACCGAGACCGAGCTCGACCAGGCCGAGACCTTCGGGCTGCAGTCCTACACGATCACGGGCGAGTACACGCCGGACGGGGCCGACGACCCGGTGCGCTTCCAGACCACCTACTCGCCGCAGATCAACGGTGACACCCTCGCCGAGCTGATCGAGGACGACCTCGTCACGATGCGGGCCGACAACGAGCAGTCGGGCGCACTGGTCAACCTGCTGTTCACGCTGCTGCCGTTCGCCCTGATCTTCCTGCTGTTCTTCTTCCTGATGCAGCAGATGCAGGGCGGTGGCGGCCGGGTCATGCAGTTCGGCAAGTCCAAGGCGAAGCTCGTCAACAAGGACTCGCCCAAGGTCACCTTCGCCGACGTCGCCGGCGCCGAGGAGGCCAAGGAGGAGCTGCGCGAGATCAAGGACTTCCTCGAGAACCCGGGCAAGTTCCAGGCCATGGGCGCCAAGATCCCCAAGGGCGCGCTGCTGTTCGGCCCGCCCGGGACCGGCAAGACGCTGCTCGCCCGCGCCGTCGCGGGCGAGGCCGGCGTCCCGTTCTTCTCGATCTCCGGCTCGGACTTCGTCGAGATGTTCGTCGGTGTCGGT
>CAYMGL010000027.1:0-16416 GCA_964389945.1 uncultured Actinomycetota bacterium | reverse complement strand
AGTACGACAACATCTTCGCGCTCGGGGACGCCTCCAACATCCCTGCCTCCAAGGCCGGGTCGGTCGCCCACTTCTCGGTGGAGATCTTCACCGAGAACTTCCTCGACCACGTCGCCGGCCGACCGATGACCCGCGCGTTCGACGGGCACGCCAACTGCTTCGTGGAGTCCGGTGGCGGCAAGGGCCTGCTCATCGACTTCAACTACGACACCCAGCCGCTGCCGGGCAAGTACCCGCTGCCGGGCATCGGTCCGTTCAGCCTCCTGCAGGAGACCGAGGCGAACCACTGGGGGAAGCTGCTGTTCAAGTGGACCTACTGGAACGTGCTGCTCCCCGGCAGGGAGCTCCCCCTGCCCGCCCTGATGTCGATGCTCGGCAAGGACCAGGAGGCAGCACGATGACGACCGCACTCGCATCCGCTCCGGCCGTCGAGGGGCGCCTCGACGCCATGGCAGCGCAACTGGCCGAGATCACCGAGGAGCTGCAGGCCCAGCGGGCCCAGCGCGAGCAGCTGTCCGAGCTGCTCGGTGAGCTCGCCCACGTCATGGGGCCGGCCATGGCGTCGGTCTCGGAACGTCTGGCCAGGCTCGAGGCCGACGGCTGGTTCGAGTTCGCCGGCCACGGCGCCGGCGTCCTCGGCAAGGTCGTCGAGGCCTTCGACGGCGACGACCTCGACGCGCTCGGCGACAACGTCGTCACGATCCTCGAGACCGTCCGCTCGATGACCCAGCCCGAGGTCATGGCGCTCGTCGGTCGTGCGACGACCGACCTGCGCGACTCCGTCGACGACACGGCGCCGCCCCCCAGCCTCCCGCGGCTGCTCGGCGAGCTGCGCGAGCCAGAGGTGAAGCGCGGCTTCGAGCGCCTGCTCGTCCTGCTGCGCTCGATGGGCGCCGAGGCGGACCACGACTGACCGACCACGCACGACCACCACAACGAGAGAGGTGACCGCCATGACCATGGCGATGATCGCGGACCGCGAGGTCCACGTCGACGAGGAGGGGTTCCTGACCGACCCGTCCGAGTGGGACGAGGCCCTCGCCCACGTCCTCGCAGGGAACATCGGGATCGAGCTGACGGACGACCACATGGCCGTCCTGCGCTTCATCCGCGAGGACCAGGCCGAGACGGGGGAGACGCCCACGCTGCGGCGTGTCGCCCGGGTCGGCGGATTCAACACCAAGGAGCTGTTCCAGCTCTTCCCCAAGAAGCCGGCCAAGAAGATGTCCTACATCGCCGGGCTGCAGAAGCCCGTCGGTTGCGTCTGAGAACCGGAGACAACGTCATGACTGCAACCACCGCACCGGCGCCGGTCCCGACCTTCGACGACGAGGTCGACGAGGACGGCGGCCGCAAGCTCGTCATCATCTGCTCCAAGGGCTCCCTCGACATGGCGTACCCGGGCCTCGTGCTCGCCAACGCCGCCCTGTCGGAGGGTGTCGAGGTGCACCTCTTCTTCACCTTCTGGGGCTTCGACATCATCAACAACAAGACCATGGACCACCTCGCCTTCAGCCCCGTCGGCAACCCGGCGACCCACATGCCCACGTCACTGATGGGCCTGCCCGGGATGCAGGCGTTCGCGACCCACATGATGAGGAAGCAGATCGAGGGCCTCGACATCCCCGAGGTGCCGGAGTTCCTCGAGCTGATCACCGACGCCGGCGGGCACCTGTGGGCGTGCCGGATGTCGGCAGACATGATGCACCTGACCGAGGACGACCTCTACGACCGGGTGGAGGGGATCATCAACGCCGCCGACTTCATCGAGCTCTCCGAGGGCGCGCAGACGCTGTTCATCTGACCTCCGACCCGGTTCCCCCGGGGAACCCGCCCCCGCACGGCCCGCCGTGCGGGGGCACCTCATGCGACGTCGTCGAACCAGGCCATGAGCAGTTCGGCGGCCAGGTCCGGTGCGTCGTCCTGCCAGTAGTGCCCGGCACCGGGCAGGTCGTGCGACGTGCTGTTGGGGAGACGCCGCGCGGCCTCCCGCATGACGGCGGCCGGGAACGCAGGGTCCTCGGTCGCGTGGAGCACCAGGGCCGGTCGCTCGGCGATCCCGGTGGCCGCGACGCGGTACGCGACCTCGGCGAGGTACGGCTCGGCCCCGGCAACGCGTTCGGGGAAGACGTGCGTCGGTTCGCGCGATGCCGGGGTCGGGTAGGGCCCACGCCACATGGCCATCTCGCGGTCCGACGGTGCCCGCAGCGCGTGCAGCCGCGGGATCACCTGCTCGACGAACGCGTTGAGGTGCCGGTGCGCGAGGGTGCCCACCGGGCCACCCATGACCCACGAGAAGACATCGCTGCGCAGGTCGCCGAAGTCCCAGAACCACGTGTTGCCGAGCACGATGCGGCTGTAGCGGTCGGGCTCGCGGACCGCGGCCCCCATGCCGATCGGGCCGCCCCAGTCCTGGCCGACCAGGGTGATGTCGGTGAGGTCGAGCGCTGCCACGAGGTCGGCCAGCACCTCGCGGTGCTCCTCGGGGCCGAAGCGGTAGCCGTCGCGGGCCGTCGACAGTCCCATGCCCGGGTGGTCCGGCGCGATGCAGCGGAAGCGGGGGCTGAGCAGCCGGATCATGTCGCGGTACAGGAACGACCAGGTCGGGTTGCCGTGCAGCATGAGCAGGACCGGCCCGTCGCCCTCGTCGAGGTAGTGGACGTTGCAGCCGGCGACGTCCACGAAGTGGCTGGTGAAGGGCAGCAGCTCGTCGTCGACCCAGTCGGGCCGCTGGCCGGGCGTCGGGTTCATCGCGCGGTCCCTGGTCGGGGTGTCCCGCAGCGACCGTAGGCTGCGCGGCACCCACCGACGACCGCCGGAGCCGCCGTGGCCGACACGCCCGACGTCCCCACCGACCTCGCCGATGCCCGCGCGCGCCACGACGAGCTGTCGCGGGTCCTGCGCGACGCGCGCTACCGCTACGACGTGCTGCAGGCGCCGCCGATGACGGACGCCGAGTACGACGCGCTGTTCCGCGAGCTCGAGGCGGTCGAGGAGGCGTACCCGGTGCTGGTCACCGCCGACTCGCCGACCCAGAACGTCGGATCGGCCCCCAGCGACGCGTTCCCGCCGTTCACCCACCCCGAGCCGATGCTGTCGCTGGACAACGCCTTCTCCCGCGAGGAGTTCGTCGAGTGGGCGGATCGCGTCCGTCGCGGGCTCGGCGAGGACGCCACGGTCCGCTTCGCGTGCGAGCTCAAGATCGACGGCACCGCGATCAACCTCGTCTACCGCGACGGTGTCCTGGCGACGGCCGCGACCCGTGGCGACGGGACGACCGGCGAGGACGTCACCACGCAGGTGCTCACGATCGGTGACGTGCCGTACCGGTTGGCGGTCGACGACCCGCCCGCGCTGATCGAGGTCCGCGGCGAGGTGTACTACCCGCTGGCGAAGTTCGACGCGATGAACGAGGCGCGCATCGAGGCCGGCGAGGCCGCGTTCATGAACCCGCGCAACGCCGCGTCCGGCGCGCTCCGACAGAAGGACCCCGACGCGGTCGCCGAGCGGCCGCTCCACGTCTGGGTGCACGGCCTCGGCGTCGTCGAGGGTCGCACGTTCGACACCTCGGCCGAGTACCTCGGGTGGATCCGCGACGCGGGCCTGCCCGTGCCGGAGCAGACCACCGTCGTCGACACCGTGGACGAGGCCTGGGACCTCATCGAACGGTTCACCGAGGCACGGCACGACCTCGGGTTCGAGATCGACGGGGTGGTGGTCAAGGTCGACGACCTCGCCCAGCGGCAGGCGCTGGGCTTCACCGCCCGCGCCCCGCGGTGGGCGATCGCCTACAAGATGCCGCCGGTCGAGAAGCCGACGACGCTCACGGCGATCGAGGTGAACGTCGGGAGGACCGGCAAGGCGACGCCGTTCGCCGTCCTCGAGCCGGTCTTCGTGGGTGGCGTCAACATCACCAACGCGACGCTGCACAACGAGATCCAGGTGCACGCGAAGGACGTCCGCGTCGGCGACACCGTCATGGTCCGACGTGCCGGTGACGTCATCCCGGAGGTCGTCGGTCCCGTGCTCAAGGACCGGCCCGAGGGCGCAGAGGTCTGGCACATGCCCGACGACTGCCCGTTCTGCGGCCAACCCCTGGTCCGGCCCGAGACCGAGGCCCACCACTTCTGCGAGAACGTGGACTGCCCCAACCGCATCTTCGAGTCGCTGACGCACCTGGCGAGCAGGGGCGCGCTCGACATCGAGGGGCTGGGGACCAAGACCGTGGCGCTGCTCCGCGACGAGGGACTCCTCGACGACCTCGCCGACGTGTTCCGCCTGCACGAGCACCGCGACCACCTGCTCGGTCTCGAGGGCTGGGGCGAGACGTCGGTCGACAACCTCCTCAGCGGCATCGAGACCGGCCGCCAGCAACCGTTGGAACGACTGCTCGTCGCGCTGAACATCCGCCACCTCGGCCCCTCCATCGCGAAGCTGCTTGCGGCCAACCTCCGCACCCTTCGGGGCGTCATGGATGCCGACGCCGAGACGATCAACGCGATCGACGGGATCGGGCCCATCATCGCCGAGGCCGTCGTGTCGTGGTTCGCCACCCCACGCAACCGCGAGCTCGCCGAGCAGCTCATCGAGCTCGACGTGCGTACCGACACCGACCTCCCGGACCCGGCCGAGGCCGCGTCGCTGCCGCTGGCCGGTGCGACGTTCGTCCTGACCGGGTCGCTCGAGCGCGGGTCGCGACCGTCGATCAAGAAGGAGCTCGAGGCGCTCGGGGCCAAGGTGTCCGGCAGCGTCAGTGGCAGCACCTCCGCGCTGATCGCGGGGGAGGGGGGTGGCTCCAAGCGCGACAAGGCGCAGGACAAGGGCATCCCGATCCTCGGTGACGCGGAGCTCGCACGCCTGCTCGACGACGGTGCCACGCTCGACGACCTGCTGCCCGAGGCCTGACCTCGCGTCGAGTGTGCCCCCTGCTGTCTGAGGGGCAGCTCGGGGCACACTCGAACGGGGAGGGGATGGCATGGAGGTCCGGGGAGGGGATGGCATGGAGGTCGACGAGCACGGCAGGCCGCATCCGCCCGGGATCGCCGACGAGGTGACGTTGCTGCGCGCCTTCCTCGACCATCACCGCGCCACGCTGGCCTGGAAGTGCCGCGGCGTGCCGGCCGAGGGGCTGCGCGCCACGACGGCGGCGACGTCCATGACCCTCGGTGGTCTGCTCAAGCATCTCGCCTGGGTCGAGGACCACTGGTTCCTGCGGGTCCTGCACGGCCGGCCCGCATCGCCACCATGGGACGGCGTCGACTGGGCGACCGACCGCGACTGGGAGTGGCACAGCGCAGCTGCCGACGACCCCGATGAGCTGCGCGACCTGTGGGCGACTGCGTGCGAACGATCTCGGGCTGCCGTCGACGAGGCGCTGGAGCGCGGCGGTCTCGACCAGGAGGTCGCCGATCCTGCGCCGGAGGGCGGGCCGAGCCTGCGCTGGGTCCTCGTCCACATGATCGAGGAGTACGCCCGCCACAACGGCCATGCGGACCTGCTCCGCGAGGCATGGGACGGCGAGACCGGCGAGTAGGGCCAGCACCGGAGCCCGCGCCAGTGGGGCCCGGGCCCCACGCCACCACAGCAGCCACCGCGAACCGGGTGCGGTTCGGGTGCCGTGAGCATCGAAGGTGCACCCGGTTGCGGGCGAGGCCCGCTCGTGCCACGCCACGCCGCGAGACACCGGACCAGGCCCGGTGACACCGGGGTCCGCGGGGCGCCGCTGTCACGGCGGCGCTCAGGCGATCGTCACGCCGGCGTCGCGGAGCTCCTCGAGGACGGACGCCGCGGACCCGGGGTCCACGGCCGCGACGAGGTCGGTGAGCACGGTGGTGGTGAAGCCCCGCTCGGCAGCGTCCTTCGCCGTGGCGCGGACGCAGAAGTCCGTGGCCAGGCCGCAGACGGTCACCTCGTCGACGTCGTGGTCACGCAACCAGTCCTCGAGCCCGGGGCCGTCCTTGGCGTCGCCGCGCAGGCCGGCGTAGCCCTCGAAGCCGGAGAAGGCCGGCTCGTTGCGGCCCTTCGAGAAGATCTCCTCGATCCGGCGCACGTCGAGTGCCGGGTGGAACCCGGCCCCGGCCGAGTCGGCCCGGCAGTGCGGCGGGAACGACACCGAGTAGTCGGGGTTCTCCGCGTCGAAGTGCTGGCCCGGGTCGACGTGGAAGTCCCGGGTCGCCACGACGTGGTCGTAGTCGTGGTCGGCGAGGTGGGCGGTGATCCCGGCCGCGACGTCCCCTCCGCCGTCCACCGCCAGCGAGCCCCCCTCGCAGAAGTCGTTCTGGACGTCGACGATGACCAGCGCGTGTGCCACGGGATTCCTCCGGCTCGGGACCCTCCACCCTAACGACGCTCGGCGACGGGTCGTACCCTCGGCGGGCGAACAGAGGTGACAGCGATGGCGACTCCCGATCCGGGCCCGGTGCCCGGCGACCTGACGCCGTGGACGGCGCGGTCGACACGTGGGCAGCGGATGAAGCGCGGCCTGCTGGGCAGGTGCGCCCGGTGCGGGAGCGGCGGCGTCGCGAAGGACTTCTGGGACCTGAAGGACGAGTGCCCCAGCTGCGGCTGGACGTTCGAGCGCGAGGAGGGCTACTGGGTCGGCGCGATGGTCGTGCTCTTCGCGGCCGTCGAGGGCCTCTACCTGCTGTTCCTCGCCGTCGGGATCTTCGCCTGGTGGCCGGACGTGCGCTGGAACGTGCTGCTGTACGCCGGCCTCGCGATGAACGCGGTCGTCCCGGTCCTGCTCTACCGCTGGTCGAAGACCGCGTGGATGGGGCTCCACGTGGCCTTCTTCCCGGCCGAGCTCGCCTCCGACGAGGCCAAGCGCACCGGGATCGGCTGACCGTCAGAGCAGCGGCGACACCGTGTCGAGCAGCAGGTAGACGGCGGCGAGCGCGCCCAGGACGAGTCCGATCGCCCGGCCGAGCCACAGACCGGCGCGGTTGTCGCGCCCGCCGGGTGCCAGGCCACGCCAGGCGGCGATGATGCCGATGAGCCACAGTGCGGCGAGCCCACCCGTCGCGGCGAGGATCGTGGTGCGGCCCTCGAGCATCGTGATGCCCCATGCGGCGAGGGCGACGGGCACGGCGGTGAGCAGCAGCGCGAGGAACGCGTTGCCGCGACGGCCGGAGCTGCGGCGCGGCCGGCCGTCACCGGGCATGGCCTCGGTGGCGTGCGCCGCGACGGGCCCGAGCGAGCGCAGCCGGCGCGGCGGCAGCTCCTGCTGCCCGCCCTGCGGCTGGCTGTTGACGACGATGACACGGTCGCCGTTGTCACGCCGCTCCTCGCGGTGCGTCGGCTCCTCGACGTCCTGTGTCTGCTCGCTGGTCACGCTCTTCCCCTTCTGTGCTCCGACAGCGTAGGAAGTCGGTGCGACACACGGCACCTCGGCGTGCTGTGTGCGCGCCGAGGTGCGTGGCCGTCGCCAGCCGGTCGGTCAGACGAGCGACGCATCCAGCGTGATCTCGGTGCCGTCGGTGTACAGCTTCGAGACGGGACAGCCAGCCTTGGCAGCGGCGGCGATCTCCTGGAACGTCTCCTCGTCGATCTCCGGCACGTCGGCCTCGCACGAGAGCGCCGAACGAGTGATGTCGGTCCCGTCCAGCGTGATGCTCGCCGTGGCCTCGACCCGCGTCGGGGTGTGGCCCGCCTTGGCGAGCGCGTTGGAGAACGCCATCGCGAAGCATGCGGCGTGGGCTGCGGCGAGGAGCTCCTCGGGGTTCGTGCCCGTGCCGTCCTCCCAGCGCGACGCGTAGGTGTAGCTGCCCTTCACGTTGCCGGTCTGGGTCTCCAAGGTGCCGCTGCCGGACTTGAGGTCGCCCTCCCAGACGGCGGAGGCGGTGCGGTCGAGTGCCATGAACGGATCCTGGGTCGGTGTCGATTGTGCCCACGACACAACCAGCGTCCCGGCGGCCACGCCACTGTCGGACGGTCAGCGGATGCGGCCCGTGGTGTGCTCCACGGTCACGTGGACGACGACGCGTTCGTCGCCCGGCTGGTGCCACGGGTAGGCGTCGTGCTCGGTGTACTTGCGCGCCATCGCGTCGATGAACGCGTCGTCCTGGTCGGGCTCGATCGTCACGGTGCCGCGGACCTCGAGGTACGAGTACGGGTCGTCCGGGGCGAGGATCGACAGCGCGACCCGCGGATCGGCGACGAGGTTGCGGTGCTTCTGCCTGCCGGTGGTCAGGCTGAACAGCACGTGCTCGCCGTCGGTCGACACCCAGACGGGGGAGGACTGCGGCTCGCCGTCGGGACCGATCGTGGCGACGTGGGCGAAGGCCAGCACGTCGTCGGCGAGCAGGGCGAGCTGGGCGTCGGTGAGCACGTGGGACTCCGGGCATCGGGACGGGGGCGCGGACACACGCAACCAGACCGTCCGGCCCGCCCACCACGCCCGCCGGACCGTTCGTCGTGGCCGGTAGCGTTCGAGGTCGACCACCACTCCCGATGATGAGGCACCGACCGTGTCGCTGTCCGCAGACGAGGTCCGCCACGTCGCCATGCTCGCGCGGCTGGCCGTGACCGACGAGGAGGTCGAGGCGCTCGCGCCCGAGCTCAACGCGATCCTGGGCTACGCGGAGCAGGTGGGTGAGGTCGCCGCCGACGACGTCGCACCGACCGTCCACCCGATCCCGCTGACGAACGTCATGCGCGACGACGAGCCGGGCGAGGTCCTGGAGCGAGCGACGCTGCTCGCGGGGGCCCCCGAGTCGGAGGACGACCGGATCGTCGTCCCCCGCATCGTCGCGGAGGACTGAGGCATGTCCGAACTGCTCACGAAGTCCGCTGCCGAGCTCGCCGCCGCCGTCCGCGCCGGTGAGGTCTCGGCCCGCGAGGTCGTCGACGCCCACCTCGCCCGCATCGAGGCCGTCGACGGGGACGCCGGCTACGACGCCGACGCGGTCGGCGAGCGCGACGTGCACGCGTTCCTGACCGTCACCGCCGAGCAGGCGCGTGCCGAGGCCGACGCCATCGACGCGAAGCAGGCGGCCGGCGACGAGCTGCCGCCGCTGGCCGGTGTCCCGGTCGCGGTCAAGGACCTGTTCGTCACGAAGGGGACCACGACGACCGCGTCGAGCCGCATCCTGGAGGGTTGGGTCCCGCCGTACGACGCGACGGTCGTCGAGCGCCTGCGCGCTGCCGGGACGATCAGCCTCGGCAAGGTCAACATGGACGAGTTCGCGATGGGCTCGTCGACCGAGACCTCCGCGTACGGCCTGACCCGCAACCCGTGGGACCTCGGTCGCGTGCCCGGCGGCTCCAGCGGTGGCAGCGTCGCGGCCGTGTCCGGGTTGATGGCGCCCCTGGCCGTCGGCACCGACACCGGTGGCTCGATCCGGCAGCCGGCCGCGCTGACCGGCACCGTGGGACTCAAGCCCACGTACGGCCGCGTCAGCCGCTACGGCATGGTCGCCTTCGCGTCGAGCCTCGACCAGGCGGGTCCGATCGCCCGGACCGTCGAGGACTGCGCGCTGGTCCACACCGCGCTGAGCGGTCACGACCCCAAGGACTCGACCTCGCTGCCAGAGCCGGTCGGCGACGTGCTGACCGGGCTCAAGGACGGCATCGAGGGCCTGCGCATCGGCGTGGTCACCGAACTGCAGGGCGAGGGTTACGAGCCCGGCGTCGAGCAGTCCTTTCGGGACGCGCTCGCCCGGCTCGAGGACCTCGGCGCCGAGATCACCGAGGTGTCGCTGCCGCACGCGCCGTACGGCCTGCCGGCGTACTACCTCGTCGCTCCGTCCGAGGCGTCCAGCAACCTCGCCCGTTACGACGGCACGATCTACGGCCGGCGCGTGGACGCACCGACGTCCGAGGAGATGAACGCCGCGACCCGGGCCGAGGGCTTCGGCGCCGAGGTCAAGCGGCGCATCATGATCGGCACCTACGCGCTGTCCGCCGGTTACTTCGACGCGTACTACCAGCAGGCCTCGAAGGTCCGGACGCTCATCGCGGACGACTTCCGGGCGGCGTGGGAGTCGGTCGACCTGCTGGTCTCGCCGACCTCGCCCGGCGTCGCGTTCGAGTTCGGCAGCAAGTCGTCGGACCCGATCGCGATGTACCTCAACGACGTCGCGACGGTCCCCGGCTCACTCGCCGGCATCCCGGCGATGTCGCTGCCCAGCGGACTCGACGAGCAGGGGCTGCCCGTCGGCCTGCAGCTGATGGCGCCGCTGCTGCGCGAGGACGTCCTGCTGCGCGCGGCCTGGGCGTTCGAGCAGGCCACCGACTTCGACCCGCTCCCGCGCGGCACGAACGCCGTCGCACTGCCCGAGGGGATCGCCTGATGAGTGACGTGATGCCCACCTACACACGCCACGACGGGACGACCGAGCCGCTGACCGACGACCGGATCGGCTGGGAGCTCGACGGCTTCCGCCTGGTCGTCGGGCTCGAGGTCCACGTCGAGCTGACCGAGCTGCGGAGCAAGATGTTCTGCGCCGACCCGATCGACTTCGGGGGCGAGCCCAACACCCGGGTCTCCCCGGTCTCGGCCGCCCTGCCGGGCTCGCTGCCCGTGGTCAACCGCAAGGGCGTCGAGTCGGCCGCGCTGCTCGGCCTCGCGCTGGACTGCGGGATCGCGGAGACCTGCCAGTTCCACCGCAAGAACTACTTCTACCCGGACCTGCCGAAGAACTACCAGATCTCGCAGTACGACGTCCCGCTGTGCCACGACGGCCACCTCGACGTCCAGGTCGAGGTCGACGGCGAGCCCGTGACCCGCACGATCCGCATCGAGCGCGTGCACATGGAGGAGGACACGGCCAAGTCCACGCACGCGGGCGACACCGGCCGGCTCCACGGCGCCGACCGCTCGTTCATCGACCTCAACCGTGCCGGGATCCCGTTGCTCGAGTGCGTGTCGCGGCCCGACGTCCGCACACCCGAGGAGGCGCAGGCCTACCTCCGCGAGCTCGTCGCCGTCGCCCGCGCGATCGGCATCTCCGACGCGCGGCTCGAAGAGGGCTCCATCCGCTGCGACGCGAACGTGTCGGTGCACCGACCGGGCGAGCCGCTGGGCACCCGCACCGAGATCAAGAACGTCAACAGCGTGCGCTCGCTCGGGCGCGCCATCGCCTACGAGGCCGAGCGCCAGGTCCGCGCGATCCAGAACGGCGAGACCATCGTCATGGAGACGCGCCACTGGGACGAGGAGCGCGGCGTCACCGAGATGCTGCGGCGCAAGGAGACGCTGGCGGACTACCGCTACTTCCCCGACCCCGACCTGGTCCCGATCGTGCACAGCGAGGCCGACGTCGAGGCCCTGCGCGCGAAGCTGCCCGAGCTCCCGCGCCAGACGCGGCAGCGGCTCGCCGAGGCCGGCGTCGCCGCCGAGCAGGCCGCGACCATCGTCGACAACGACCTCACCCCGTGGCTCGACGCTGCGCTCGAGGTCGACGGCGTCGATGCCTCGACGGCCGCGAACTGGCTGACCGGTGAGCTGCTCGGCACCACGAGCCAGGCCGGTGTCGACGTCCACGACAGCGGGCTCGACGGCGCCTGGATCGGCGAGCTCGTCGCACTGGTCGCCGACGGCACCCTGTCCAACAAGCTCGCCAAGCAGGTCCTGGCCACTGGCGTCGAGGACGGCGGCACGAGGTCGCCGCAGCAGATCGCCAGCGACGAGGGCCTCGAGCAGGTGTCCGACGAGGGCGAGCTGCAGCGGATCGTCGACCAGGTCATCGCCGACAACGAGGGGACCGTCGAGGCGATCAGGGGTGGCAACGACAAGGCCATCGGTGCGCTCGTCGGGCAGGTCATGAAGGCCACGCGCGGCCAGGCCGACCCGAAGCTGACCAACGAGCTGCTGCGCCGCTCCATCACCGGCTGACGCGGCCCGGCCCGGCCGTTGGTCGAGGGCCCACCGATCGGCCGGTGGTGTGCGTCCAGACGGATGGAAAGGCTCCTTTCCGTCAAGTGTCCTTTCCTTGATGTAAAGTGTGCTTCACACCACGGACACACAGGACCGCACCATGACCGACCTCCGCACCGACCCGCCCGTCACGCCGGAGCCCGGCACGCTCCGTCGCGTGGCCGACTGCATCGCGCACGAGGCGACGCCGACCGACGTCCGCAACATCCGACGCTGGGGCGCATGGATGCTCGCCTGGGCGCTGGTGTCGTTCGCCGACGCCGAGTGGTTCGGCGGGGTGACCGGCGAGACCTCGGCGGTGACGCTCGGCCTCGCCGCGGCCACCGCGGCCGTCCTGGTCGGACTCGTCCTGGCCTTCGCCCGGTTCATCCGCGAGAGCGACGAGCTCAACCGCCAGATCCACCTGCGCGGTCTCGCGGTGGGCTTCGCGCTCGGGTTCCTCGTCGCGCTGGTGGGAGAGGCGCTCGAGAAGGCAGCGGTCGTCGACCGACTGCAGGTGGACGTCGTCGCGCTCGTCATGATCCTGGGGTACGGCCTGACGACGGTCGCGATCACGGCGCGGTACCGATGAGGAACTCGCTGCGGGAGCGCCGGGGGGCGCTCGGCTGGTCGCAGGCGGAACTGGCACGTCGCGTCGAGGTGTCGCGCCAGACCATCAACGCGCTCGAGAACGGCCGCTACGACCCGTCGCTGCCGCTCGCCTTCGCGCTGGCGCAGGTGTTCGGTTGCAGGATCGAGGACCTGTTCGAACCCGACGACGAGGTGCCGGCCGAGGACCGGGCACCGACCTCCTCGCCCGTCGGCGACGCGACGTAGCGTGGCAGGCACCGATCGGGGGACAGGGCGTGCACCCACGCGAGGTGGCGATCGTCGGGGCCGTGGTCCTGTTCCTGCTCGTGCCGTGGTTGACCGTGCGCGACATCTGGCGGCGACCCGCCAGCGCCTGGGCAGCCGCGGGACGGTCGCGCTGGGTGTGGACGCTGGTCTGCATCCTCGTGCCCGTGGCAGGTCCCGTGTGGTACGCCCGCGTCGTGCGCCGCGACGTCCGGCGGGCCAACCGGACGGGTGCGCCGTGACGAACCACCCCTGACACCGTCCTGACAGCCCTGTGCGCAGGGCAGGGCGAGACATCGCTGACCTGCTCGTTCCCCTTACCCTCGCATGCCACCGACGACCCAGAGGAACCGCCGCATGGTGCTCGAGCGCATCAACGGTCCCGCCGACCTGAAGGCGCTCGACGCTGCCGAGCTCCCGGCGCTCACCGAGGAGATCCGCTCCTTCATCGTCGAGGCCGTCGCACGCACCGGTGGCCACCTCGGTTCCAACCTCGGCGCGGTCGAGCTCACACTGGCGCTGCACCGGGTGTTCGACTCGCCGCACGACACGTTCGTGTGGGACACCGGCCACCAGGCGTACGTCCACAAGATCGTCACCGGCCGCCGCGACGGGTTCGAGCAGCTCCGGCAGGCCGGCGGACTCTCCGGCTACCCGTCGCGCACCGAGTCCGACCACGACCTGGTCGAGAACAGCCACGCGTCGACGGCGCTGAGCTGGGGGTACGGCATCGCCCGTGCGCGGATGGAGCAGCCGGGTGCGGGCCGGGTCGTGTCGATCATCGGTGACGGTGCCATGACCGGCGGCATGGCGTTCGAGGGCCTCAACAACATCGGCCACGGCGACGTGCCGATGGTCGTCGTCCTCAACGACAACGGCCGCAGTTACGCACCGACCGTGTCGCGACTGTCCAGCGAGGTCACCCGCTTCCGGTTCTCCAAGCGCTACGAGGACTACCGCCGTCGCATCGACCCGCTGATCGAGCGCGTCCCGTACGGCCGCCGTTTCGCCGACGTCAGCCTCGACGCGATCAAGCAGGTCGTCGCCGACGACCCCTCGCTGCAGCACTTCGTCGAGGCCCTCGGTGTGCGGTACTTCGGCCCCGTCGACGGGCACGACCACGAGGCGCTGGAGCAGGCGCTGGTCGCCGCGCGCGATCACGCCGACGGGCCCGTGCTCGTCCACGTGCTCACGCAGAAGGGGAAGGGCTACGCCCCCGCGGAGACGGATCCAGAGAAGAAGCTGCACGACACCTCGGCGTTCGACATCGCCACGGGTCGCGGGAAGCAGTCCAAGCCACGGTCGTGGACGACCGCGTACTCGGACGCGCTCAGCGCGCTGGTCGACGCCGACGAGCGCATCGTCGCGATGACCGCGGCGATGCCCGGCTCGACGGGGCTGCTGCCCATCGCCGAGCGCCACCCCGACCGCGTGCTCGACGTCGGCATCGCCGAGCAGCACATGGTCACCAGCGCCGCGGGCCTGGCCCACGAGGGACGCGTGCCCGTCGTGGCGGTCTACTCGACGTTCTTCAGCCGCGCCTTCGACCAGGCCAACATGGACGTCGGGCTGCACGACGAGCACGTCGTGTTCACGTTCGACCGCGCCGGGATCACCGGCGACGACGGACCGAGCCACCACGGCGTGCTGGACATGGTCCTGTGCCTGCGGATCCCGAGCATGACGGTGTTCGCGCCGTCGTCCGAGCAGGAGCTCGCGGCGCAGCTCGCGACCGCGGTCGACGGCAGCGGCCCCGCCTCGCTGCGCTGGCCGAAGGGTGCGACGGTCCAGGCGGAGCGTGTGGGGGAGGGACTGTCCGCCCTGCAGCACCGCGAGGGTGCGGACGTCGCCATCGTCGCCGTCGGCGACCGGCTCTGGGCGGCGCTGGAGGCTGCTGAGACGCTCGCCGCCGACGGGATCGACTGTGCGGTCTGGGACCCGCGGGTGATCCGGCCCGTGGACGCCTCGATGCTGGACGCGCTCGCCGACGCCCCCGTCGTCGTGACCGTCGAGAACGGCTACGTCAGCGGCGGTGCCGGGGCCTACGTCGCCGACCGCCTCGTCGAGCGCACCGGCGTCCGCGAGGCGCCCCCGATCCTGCGCCTCGGCGTGCCGGACACCTACATCGGCCACGCCAAGCCCGCGCGCATCCTCGCCGAGCTGGGCCTCGACGCCGCCGGCATCGACACCGCGGTCCGCAAGGTCCTCGGTCAGGGCTGATCCCCGCGACGATCGGGCCCCTCGACCGTCGTGGGTGCACGGAGCGCGCGGGTACCGTTCGGACCGGCACCGCGAGGCCTGAGGAGCGCGTGTGACACAGCAGGACACGATCACCGGCGCGACCGCAGTGATGAAGAGTCTCGAGAAGCTCGGCGTCGAGGTCATCTTCGGTTACCCGGGTGGTGCGATCCTCCCGGCGTACGACCCGATGCTCGACTCGCCGATCCGGCACATCCTCGTCCGCCACGAGCAGGGTGCGATCCACGCCGCGCAGGGCTACGCACACGCCACCGGCAAGCTGGGCGTCTGCATCGTGACCAGCGGCCCCGCCGCGACGAACCTCGTCACGGGGCTGTGCGACGCGCACATGGACTCCATCCCGGTCCTGGCCATCACGGGCCAGGTGTCGTCGTCGTCCATCGGCACCGACGCCTTCCAGGAGGCCGACGTCACCGGCATCACCATGCCGGTCACCAAGCACAACGAGCTCGTCACCCACCCCGAGCGCATCGCGGCCGCCATCAAGGAGGCCGCCCACATCGCCACGACGGGGCGGCCGGGTCCGGTGCTGGTCGACATCCCCAAGGACATCCTCGCGTCGACCTTCGACTTCGTGTGGCCGCAGCACATCGACCTGCCGGGCTACCGCCCGACGGTCCGCGGCCACAGCCGCATGGTCAAGGAGGCCGTCAAGCTGATCGGCGAGGCGGAGCGCCCCGTCATCTACGCCGGCGGTGGTCTGGTCCGTGCGGGTGCCGCCGAGGAGCTGCGCGAGTTCGCCGAGCTGCTGCAGCTGCCCGTCGTGACGACGCTGATGGCCCGCGGGGTGTTCCCCGAGGACCACGAGCTCGCCGTCGGGATGCCGGGCATGCACGGCCACTACGCCGCCGTGCGTGCCTTCCAGGAGACCGACCTGCTGGTGACGCTCGGCGCTCGCTTCGACGACCGGGTCACGGGGGACCTCGACAGCTTCGCGCCGCACGCGCAGGTGATCCACGTCGACGTCGACCCCGCCGAGATCGGCAAGAACCGGGCGGTCGACGTCCCCATCGTCGGTGACGCGAAGGTCGTCGTCGGGCAGCTGGTGAAGGCCGCCAAGGAGCGCATCGAGCGCGGCGAGGACGTCGTGCCCGACACGGCCGCGTGGCGCCAGCACATCACGACGATGAAGCAGGAGCACCCGCTGCGGTGCGAGCAGGACGCCGACGGACCGATCAAGCCGCAGACGGCCATCACCCGCATCTACGAGACCTGGGGCGCCGACGCGACGTACGTCGCCGGTGTCGGCCAGCACCAGATGTGGACCAGCCAGCTGATCCCGTGGTCGCGGCCACGGCAGTGGATCAACTCGGGTGGGCTGGGGACGATGGGGTTCGCCGTCCCCGCTGCGATCGGCGCGAAGGTCGGTGTCGGTGACACGCCGGTGGTCGCCATCGACGGTGACGGCTGCTTCCAGATGACGTTCCAGGAGATCGGCGCGGCCGTCC
>CAYMGL010000026.1:0-16662 GCA_964389945.1 uncultured Actinomycetota bacterium | reverse complement strand
GGCGGGACGCTGATGGAGGAGACGATCTCCCGGATGGCCGGCTCCGACCACGGTGTCGCACACACGCCGGACGAGCTCGAGGACGCGATCCGCGCCATCGGTCGCACCCCACGCGAGCGCACGACGACCTACGGGGTCGTGCGCCGCGACGCCACCGCCGAGGGGGCGCGGACCGGTTGACGGGGTGCAGGGATCGGGGCCCGGGACATCGCTAGGGTCCGTGACCGTCTGCGCGGAGAGGACGGCGCCCGATGAGCCAGGACGACCTCGCACTCGGTGCGCGCATCGACCGGCTCACCCGGGCGGTCGAGGAGCTGACGGCTCGCGTCGACCGGCAGGAGGACGACCTGGCCGCCCGCGTCGACACCGTCGCGCGGCGGCTCGGGGAGTCGGCGGACCGCGTCGAGCGCGGTCTGGCCGATGCCGACACGGCGATCTCGAGCCGGCTGGAGCAGGCGACGACGAGTGTCCGGGCGCGCGTCGAGCAGGTGCTCGCGGAGGTCCGGGAGCAGCTCGCCGCGGATCGCGACGCCGCGCGTGAGCGGCTGGAGACCCGTGCCGACCGCCTGGACCAGGCCGCCGGCGACCTGACGACCACGCTCCCGCAGCTGCGGGAGGTGATCACCGGCGTCAGCACCACCGCGGCCGGGCTGTCGGCGTCGGCGTCCGGGCTGGCCGGGTTCGTGCAGGAGGTCGTCGCCAGCACCGAGGAGGTCGGGCCGGCCGTCGAGCAGGCGCTGGCGGGGCTGGACGAGCGCGTGCGGGCCGCGGTCAGCGGGGTCGAGGCGCGCCTCGACGCAGCGCGGGCCGAGGAGCTCGACGGCGTGCGCGACGAGCTCGCTCGTGCCGTCGGGGCGATCGACGGCCTGCGGGAGCAGATCACGTCGACCATCGACAGCAGCGTCCGCGACGCCACGGCGGCGTCCGTCGAGGGCGAGGTGGTCGCGGCCTTCGCACCGGTGCGCCAGACCATCGAGGCGCGGATGGCCGAGATCCAGGTCACGGCGCGGGAACGCCTCGACGAGGTCCACGACGAGGACGCCACGCGCCTCCGGGAGCTGCTCGACGACCTGCGCAGCCGCGGCGACGCGACGCTCGCCGGTCTGCGCGACGGGGGACAGGACGTCTTCGAGCAGCTGCAGGCCGACGTGCAGGTCGCGATGGGGCAGGTGCGGGCGACGGCCGAGCGGTCGCTGGAGGGTGCAGGCGAGGAGCTCGTCACGTCCTTCCGGGAGCGGCTCACGGCCGTGGTGGAGCAGCTGGAGGCGTCGAGCGACGCACAGCTCGAGGCCACCCGCACCGCGGTCACGGACCTGACGTCGACGGCGAGCGACCTGCGGGAGCAGGGCGAGGCGACCGACGCCGACGTGCGGCGGGTCCTCGACGAGCTCGGCTCGCGCGTCGACGACCTGCTCACGGACGCCCTCGGACGGCAGGCGGACGAGGCCGCGGCCGCCGTGGCCGACCTGCGCGGCATCGTCGTCGGGCTGCTCGACCAGGTGGCGGCGATGGAGGAGCAGCAGCAGCACGCGGCGCGTCGCCAGCAGCAGGCGCTCGCCGAGCAGGGACGTGCCCTGGCCGAGGGCTTCGAGGAGGCGACGGCCGCGCAGCGTGCGGCCGTCGACGAGGCGCTGGAGCGCGTGGTCACCGACGTCGGTGCGAGCACGTCGGCGAGTGCCGAGGAGCTGGCGGCGACGCTGGAGCGGCTGGTCGAGGACGTGCGGACGACGTCGTCCACGAGCGCCGAGGAGCTCACCGCGACGAACCGACGCCTCGCCGAGGAGGTCCGGGCGGCCTCGTCGGCCAGCGCGGACGAGCTCCTCGGGACGTTGCAGGACGCGGTGGCCGAGCTGCGCGCCGCGCTGCAGACCGACAGCGAGGCCCTGCGCGAACGGCTCGACGAGGACGGCGCAGCGCTGCGCTCCCGGGTCGACGAGGCCACGAGCACGCTCGCCGCGGCCACCGGCGACGCCCGTGCCGACCTGGAGGACGTCGCCGCGGAGCTCCGGGCCAGCGTCCTCGACCAGCTCGCCGACCTGCGGCAGCTCGCGGCGTCGACCGACGAGGTCGTCCGGCGGGTCGACGAGGCGCAGCTGGAGGAGGTGCGCGGTGCCACCGGCGACCTCCAGCGGCTGGTCGCCGACGTGCGCGACACCAACGCCACGGTCCGCGACCACCTCCTCGCGGCGGCGACCGAGCTGCGCGACCGCGACGACAGCCAGCGGGCGGCGCTCGACGAGGCGGTCACCGGCACGACCGAGCAGCTGCGTGGTGTGGTCGAGGAGCTGCGCGCCTCCGTCGCCGAGCGCACCGACGAGTCGGCTGCGCGGCTCGAGTCGCGGCTCGGGGAGCTCGCGGCCACGCTCGACGACCGCACCGAGACCTCCACCGCGCGGCTGCAGGCGACCGTGGACGACCTCGCCGCCGGCCTGGCGGGCCGCGTCGACGCCGAGGCCGGTGCGGTCCGGGAGGCGGTCGCGGCCCTCGCCGCCGACCTGCGGGCCCGCGTCGAGCAGGACACGGCACGCCGACAGGCGGCGCTCGAGGAGCTCGACGACGCGCTTCGGACACGCGCGGCCGAGGTCGCCGACGAGCTCGGGCAGCGGCTGGACGCGCTGGATGCAGCGCTGCGGGAACGCGCGGCCGAGGACGGCGAGACGTTGCGCGCGACCATGGGCGAGCTCGACGTCGCCCTGCGGACGGGCGCCGCCGACGACGCGGAGGCGTTGCAGGCGCAGCTGGCCGGCATCGAGTCCCGGCTGACGGCCCGGGGGCACGAGCTCACGAGCACGCTCGAGGAGCTCGACACGGCACTGCGGTCGCGGGCGCAGGACGACACCGAACGTCTGGAGCAGGCCCTCGGCGCGCTGCGGGAGGAGCTGACCGAGGCTGCGGCGGCTTCGGACGACCGGCTGCGCACGACCCTGACGGCCCTCGCGGCCGAGCTCCGTGACGAGCTCGCGGCGGCGAGGTCGGACCTGGACGAGTCGCTGCTGGCGGGACAGGAGCGACTGGCCACCAGCCTCGAGATCGGGCAGGAGCGGGTGACGTCGCTCACCGACCGTGCCGCGGCTGACATCACGGCGCAGCTGGGGACCCTCGGCCAGGACGTCGACGAGCGGCTCCGCGCCACCGCCGACGCATCGGAGGGGACGCTGCGTGCACTCGTGGCCGACCTCGGGGAGCAGCTGGCGTCGGCACGGACCGCGCTGGACGAGACGGCACGACGGCACGCCGACGCGGTCGACGGCACCACCTCCGAGACGGTGGCGCGGCTGCGTGACCTGCTCGGCGCGACCGAGGAGCAGCTCGGCGCCGCGCTCGACGAGCACCGCACCTCGCTGGACACCACGACACGCGCGGTCGAGGCGGAGCTGCGCAGCACGATCGAGCAGCAGGCCGGGGAGGTCCGCAGTGCGTTGACGGTGGCCAGCGCGGCGATCCACGACGCGACGGAGCGCGAGTCCACCTCCACGCGCCAGCTCCTCGAGGAGCTGGCCGGACAGCTGCGGGCCGCCCTCGAGGAGGACGCCGCGCACCGCCGGGAGGTCGCGGCCCGCGCGGACGAGCTGGCGGCGTCGGACGCGGAGCGTGTCGCCGGTCTGCAGGCCCGCCTGGGCGCGCACGCCGAGCTGCTCGACATGGCCGGACAGCGCGTCGAACGGTCGGTCGCGCGTGCGGGCGAGCACGTCGACCGGGTCGTCACCGAGGCCGGTGGCCGGATCGACGAGCACGGCGAACGGCTCGCGGAGGCGGTGGTCGACGTGCGCAGCCAGGCCGAGCGCCTGCGCGAGGACACGGCGCGGGCGAGCGACGAGCTGCACGAGCTCACGGCGGCGGCGAACGCCGAGCTCCGCGAACAGCTCGTGGCGCAGCGCGAGGGCGCGCTGACGGCCGCGGCCGACCTCGGTGACCTCCTGCGCGCCGACAACGAGGAGCTGCGGGCGCTGGTCGACCGCGTGATCGAGTCGCAGCAGCAGGACGTCGCCCGGCTCCTGGCCGACGGCCAGCAGCAGGTGGCCGACACGGTCACGTCGGCCCGGCAGTCGTTGCTCGACGAGGTGGACCGGGCCATCGCCCGGCTCCAGGACACGGTCGGGGCGCACGTCGACGCCGCGACCAGCGAGCTGCGGACCGCGACGGGGGAGCGGGTGGCGACGTTCGAGCAGGCCACCGTCGACGCGCTCGAGGGCCTGGTCGCCGCGGCCACCGAGCGCAGTGGCGCGCTGCTGGCCCAGCTGCTCGAGGAGGCGCAGGTCGAGCTCGACGGCCAGACGCGGGCGGCCGTCGAGGCCGCCGCGACCGACCTGCGACAGCGCGCCGACGCGTTGGCGTCCCTGCTCGACGAGGCCCGGATCGCCCTGCGCGAGGAGGGGGCCGACCTGCGGGACCAGGCGGCGCGCCTCGTCGACGTCGGCGAGGAGCTGCGCAGCACCGCGGCCGCGGCCGACGAGGGTGCCGCAGCCGTGCGTGGGGAGGCCTCGCGGCTGGCCGCGCGGACCGACGACGTCGAGGGTGCGGCCGCGGCCGTCGCCGACGAGGTGGCGGCCGTGCGGGGCCTGGCCGACCGGCTGCTGCAGCAGATCGCTGGCGAGGTGGCCTCGCTCGAGGCGTCACGGGCCGCGTTCGCGGACCTCACCGACCAGGTCGTCCGGCAGGTCGTGGACGAGTCCGACGCCGTCCGTCGTCGTGTCGCCGAGGAGATGGAGGCCGAGTCGCAACGGTCCGACGACCGCGTGGCGCGGCTGGAGGCGGTCGTCGGTCGCACCGTGGACGAGCTGCGTGCCGCGCTGGACGTCGGGACGGCGGCGCTGGACGACCTCGTCGACGTCCGCAGTCGCGAGCTCGTCGAGCAGACGGGCGCCGAGGTCGCACGTGTCCAGGGCGCCGTCGAGGACCTGCGCGGCGTCGTCACCCGTGCCGAGCACCAGCTCGAGCGGATCGGGGACCTCGAGGCAGCGCTGCGGGACCGGGACACCGCGGCTGACGAGCCCGCGACACGACGCCCGGTCGTCCGGCGTGCCGCCGTCCGCCGGGGCGACGACGGGGTCCGCGTCGTGCGACGCCAGGACGGCCGCGCCGCGCTGCGCGCGGTGCTCGCCGAGGTCGAGGGGGTCGGGCGCACCAGGCAGGAGCGACTCGTGGCCCAGTACGGCAGCGTCCGGGCGTTGCGGGCCGCACCGATCGAGGAGATCGCGTCCGTCGCGGGCGTCGGTCGGACCATCGCAGAGCGCATCGCGGCGGCGACGGACCGCTGAACGCCCCCGAATCCGTGCGTTGCAGCCACACGGCGCGCGGCGAGCGCCCGATGTGACGCGGGTCCGTCCACCGCTTGACGGATGGCGTCCGACATCGTTGACTTCCAGGTGTGTAGTTCCACGGGCGTGGGGACCCTGGGACCACGAGCGAGCAGACCCGGAACAGGGTCGTGAGACGAGGAGCACGCCGTGGCAGCCACCATCGGGACCAGCAAGGACCTCGCGTCAGCCTTCGGCGACGTCGAGGAACGCACATGGATGGTCGACGCCCGGTGCCTCGACGCAGACCCCGACGCCTTCTTCCCGGAGAAGGGTGGCTCCACCCGTGAGGCCAAGCGGATCTGCGCAGACTGCCCCGTGGCCGAGCCGTGCCTGGAGTACGCCCTCGGCAACGACGAGCGCTTCGGCATCTGGGGCGGTCTCTCCGAGCGTGAGCGCCGGCGCGTCCGCCGCCTGCGCGGCTGAACCCCGCGGGTGGGGGAGTGGTCGCGACCGCTGGTAGCGTGCCCTCGCCCGCCACGGTGACGTGACCACCCCGTCTGGGGGCGTGGATGACGCCACCGGTCGTGCCGCCCAGCCCCGAGGTCCAGCCGTGTCCGACACCCGCCCGAGCGTGCTGGCGGTCGTGGTCGCGACCGACGGCGCTGCGACGCTCCCGCGGACGCTGGCGTCACTGGCCGAGCAGGACCACGGCGATGTCCGGGTCGTCGCGGTCGACAACGGGTCCCAGGACGCCTCGCGAGGTCTCCTGCTCGAGCACCTCGGCCCGGACAACGTGCTCGTCGCGGACCGCGACCTCGGGTTCGGTGGGGCCGTGGGCATGGCACTGGACGCCGAGGTCTCGCGCGGGCCGGAGTACGTGCTGCTCGTCCACGACGACGTGGCCCTGCGCCCCGATGCGGTCTCGCGGCTCGTCGACACGATGGAGGCTGACGACGAGCTCGCCGTCGTGGGCTGCAAGCTCGTCGAGTGGGACGACCCGCAGCAGCTGCAGGCCGTCGGGATGAGCGTGGACGTGACCGGTCGCGCCGACCCCGGCGTCGAAGCCGACGAGCTCGACCAGGGGCAGCGCGACCACGAGTCGCGGACCCTGTACGTCTCGACGGCCGGGATGCTGGTCCGCCGGGACCGGTTCGAGCAGCTGGGACGTTTCGACCACCGCTACCACCTGTTCCGCGACGACCTCGACCTCTGCTGGCGCGCCTGGCTGCGTGGTTGGTCCGTCGAGGTCGTCCCGGGCGCCACCGCCGTGCACGAGGCGTCCGCCAGCACCTACCGCCGGCTCGGCCAGACGGCGTTCCTCGGCCCGCGCTACTTCGCCGAGCGCAACACCCTCGCCACCCTCCTGAAGAACTACGGGGCGCTGCGGCTGCTGTACGTCCTGCCCTTGTTCCTCACGGTCGGCGTGGCCAAGGTCCTGGGGTTCGTGGCGACGCGCCGGCTGGCCGATGCGTGGCAGACGCTGCGGGCCTGGGCCTGGAACCTGCTGCACCTGCGCGAGACCTGGGGCCTGCGGCACCGGGTGCAGGCGACCCGGGTCCGGTCCGACCGTGAGGTCGCGCCCCTGTTCGCCCAGGTCACAGCGCGCGTGCGGGCCTACGGTGAAGCGCTCGGCGAGCTCGTGTCCGGTGGGTCCGACGAGATCGCGATCCTCGAGGACGACGGTGCACCCGACGTGCCGGATCCCACCTGGGGGGAGCGCGTCTCGACGACCCTGCGCACCAGCCCGGTGGGCGTCGCCGCGGTGCTGCTGGCCGTGCTGGGCGCGGTCGTCGCCATCCCGCTGCTCGATCGTTCGCCCCTGCTGGGCGGCGGGCTCGCCGCGTGGCCGGAGGGGGTCTGGGCCATGGCGCGGGGGTACGCCCTGCCGTGGACGGTCGGCGACCTGCCGGCGGTCGTGGCCGCGAACCCGGCACAGGTGCTGTTCACCATCCCGAGCGTGCTCACCGGCGGCAGCACGTGGGCCGCGCCGAAGCTGCTCGTCCTGCTGCTCGTGCCCGTGACGTGGGCGTCGACCCTGCGCGCCGCGCGCCTGGTCACCAACCGCCGCCTGCCGCGCGTGGCGGGCGCGACGCTCTACGCGCTCGCGCCCCCGGTGCTCGCAGCACTGCGCACCGGACGCGTCGGCGCCGCCCTGGCGGCGGCAGCCCTCCCGCTGGTCGTGATCGCCGTCGCGCGGGCGACCCTGCCCGACGTCCCAGCGGACCGGGCCTGGCGGGCGGTCGCGGCCGCAGCGCTGGCAGCGGCCGCAGCCGTCGCCTTCGAGCCCGCGACCGGTGCCCTGCTCCTCGTCGCCGCGCTCGTGGCTGCCGCTGGTGTCTCGTTCGGCGCGAGCGGCCGGGTGCCGGAGCGCCTCGGCCGGCTCGGCCTGGTGCTGCTGGGCGCCGGCCTCGTCCTCGCCCCGTGGGTGCCGCAGCTGCGCGAGGCGTGGGAGCCGGCCACCGCGGCCGAGGGGGCGACGCTGTGGCGGCTCCTCCTCCTCACGCCTGACATGGTCGGTTTCCCCGGCCCGCTCGTCGGGCTCGGGCTGGCCGCAGCGGCCCTGCTCGGGGTCGCGCTCTCGGCCCGGCGGGTCGCCCTGTCGGCCGGCCTGGCGGCGGTCTACCTCGCAGGTGTCGGCCTCGCGTGGGTGGCCCTGCGCAGCGGCGGTCCCGCCGGGATCTGGCCCGGCGCCCCGCTCCTCGTGGCGGCGCTCGCGGCTGCCGGACTCCTCGCGCTCGCCTTCACGTTCGCCGAGGACGCCCTGGCCGAGCACGGCTTCGGCTGGCGCCAGGTCGCCTCGCTGCTCGCGGCTGCACTGGTCGCCGTCGGGGTCGTCGCAGCAGGCGTCAGCGTGGCCGGGACCGCCTGGGAGGGCTACAGCGACGAGGCGGACGTGCTGCCGGCCTTCCTCGCCTCCGAGGTGGACGTTGACGGGGTCGGCCCGTTCCGCGTGCTCGTGCTCGCCGACGACGGTGAGGACGGGACCGACCTGCGGTGGTCGGTCACCGATGCGGACGGGCCGACGATGGCCTCGTGGGGCCACGTCGTCGCCGACGAGGTCGAGGCCGACCTCGAGGCCGCGGTCACGGCCCTCGCCCGCGGGCAGGACCCGGCCCTGGCGGCAGAGCTCGGGCGTCGCGGCATCCGCTACGTGGTGGTCCCGCCGGACGGCGCCTCCGACGCGCTGACCGCCCGCCTGCGCACGCAGCTCGACGTCGTCGAGCAGCCGGTCGCGTCCGGGCTGGTGCTGCGGGTGACGACCTGGCTGCCGCGCTGGACCGTGGTGCCGTCGGTCGCCGCTGCAGAGGCCGTCGCTGGCGGCGCGCCGCTGCCGGAGGGGGCCGACGCGGTGCCGTTGGCGGACCACGACGAGGACGGTGGCGTGCTCGTGCTCGCTGACCCCACGCCCGACGAGCCGCAGTGGCAGGTCGTCCAGGACGGCCAGCCGGTCGATGCGGTCGTGCAGGACGGCCTCGTGCGCTGGGAGCTCGCACCGGGGCCCGTGACCGTGGAGCACGTGGCCGCCACGCGCCGCCGCGTGCTGGTCGGCCTCCAGGGGCTGGTCGTGGCGTTGGCGCTGTCGCTGTCCCTGCGTGCGCCGGGCTTCGCGCGCCGCCGCGCAGCGGAGGCCGCAGCATGATGGCCCGCCGCACCCAACCCTCGTCCACGGTCGTGCTCGTCCTGGTCGCTGTCGTGGTGGGCCTCGGCCTCGTCGCCGACGGGCTCGTCGAGCCCGAGCTCGCCACGCCACCTGCCGTCGGTGACGTCCCGCTGCTGGCCGGGTCGACGACCTGCGCGGCGGTGTCGCTCGACGAGGCCTCCGACGTGCTCGCCTCGACGGTGGCCTGGTCGCCCGAGGACGCCGAGCCGGGCAGCGCGACGCTCCGCCTCGCCGCCGGGGGCGACGTCCGTGTCCTCGGCGAGGTCGCGACCGACGGCGGCACCGAGGCCACGACCGTCGTGGGCACCGAGCGCGCCGCAGCGCTCACCGCCAGGTGGGAGCAGACGCCGCTGCTGCTGTCACGGCGCTGGACCATCGACGAGACCCAGCGCGTGCCCGGCACGGTCGAGGGGCCGTGCCCTGCGGCCCCGGCCAGCGACTGGTTCGTCCCGGGCCTCACGACCGCCGGGGGTGCCGCCGCCGTGCTCCACCTGGCGAACCCGACCGAGGGCTCCGCGTCGTTGTCGGTGTCGTTCACGACGCCCGACGGTCCCGTGAGCCCGACGCGGTTGGCGAACCTGGCCGTGGAGTCGCACGGCCAGGTGACCGTCGACCTCAACCAGTTCGTCCCCGAGGAGGCCGATCTGGGCGTGGTCGTGCGCAGCCGCGCCGGTCGGGTCGTCGCCGAGGTGGTCCAGACGCTCGAGGCAGCGGTCGGTGGTGTCGACGGTCGCAGCCTGATCGCCGCCCACCCCGCCCCGGCCGAGGCCTGGACGATCCCGTGGGTTCGTGCGGGCGACCAGGAGACCGCGTGGGTCTGGGTCACCAACCCCGGTGACGCGCCGACCGACGTGCGGCTGGTCCTGCACACCGCCGACGGTCCCGTCGTCCCCCCGGACTCCGGCCTCACGCTGGAGCCCGGAGCGACGCAGCGCATCGACCTGCGGGGCGCGCTCGCCGAGATCGGCACCGCCGCGGTGACGGTCCGCTCGGCCCCCGGTGTGCCGATCGTCGCCAACGGCGCCGTGCTGCGCGCCGTCGAGGAGGACGCCATCCGCAGCGGTGTCACGGTCGTCGAGGCGCTGCCGGCGAGCGCCGGACCGCAGGCCGCCCTGTCCGCCGTCGGCGGGGAGGGGCGGGAGCGGACGCTCGTCGTGGCCAACCCCGGTGAGGAGGACGCCACGGTCGACGTCCGCGTGGTGGGTCGCACCCCGTCGACCGCGCGGCTGGTGGCCACCGGCCTGGTCGTGCCCGCCGGTGCCTCGACCGTCCTCGAGCTGGGGGAGGACCTCCCAGTGGAGGGCGGCTACGCGGTCGTCGTCGAGCCGACCAGCGGTGCCGTCGCGGCGTCGCTCGTGGGGACGTCGCTGGAGGGGCCGCTCGACCTGCTGAGCATGGCGGCGCGACCGTTCCCGACGACCGTGGAGGTGGTGGAGCCGACCGTGGTCCGTGACCGGGCGCTCCTGCACCCGCTGGACCGTGACGCGCTCGGCCCCCCGCCGGAGCCTGCACCGACGGCCGAGGAACCGGCCACCGAGTGATGGCGGGGTCTCAGCCCCAGCCGAGCTCGTCGAGCCGGTCGTCGTCGATGCCGACGTGGTGCGCGACCTCGTGCACGAGCGTCTCGGCGATCAGCCACGCCAGCTCCGGGCGCGTGCGTGCCCTGGCCTCGAGGGGGCGCCGGTAGAGCGTGATCCGGTCCGGGAGGGCCGGGAGCCAGCCGTCGCGCTCCGTCCGGGGCACGCCCTCGTACAGGCCGAGCAGGACCTCGTCGCCGGGCGGCACCTCCTCGACGACGACCGCGACGTTCTCGAGGTGGTCGAGGACGAACGGCGGCAGCCGGGTCATGGCGGTGTCGACCATGCGGTCGAAACGGGCGCTGCTCGACGTCCGCCATCCCTGTGGGGGGCGGCGGTGCGGTTCGTCGGGACGGCGGCGATGCCGACCGTGGCGGTCCATCCGAGGCATGGCAGCGACGCTAGTGCGCGCCAGTGACGGACCGTTGCACCTCCACTGTCTGGCTGTTCGTGCTGGCTACCGTCCGCCGCATGGAGCCCAAACAGCACGACGTCCACGTCCCCGCGCGCCCCTCGGCGCGCGGCGGCAGCGGCGCGGCAGGTCGTCGTGGACGCGGCCAGGTCCGCGCCATCGCACGTGCTGCCGGTCGCACCTGCTCGCGGCCGGGGTGCGACACCCCGGCGGCGGCCACGCTGGTCTTCTCCTACGCCGAGCGCGTCGCCCGCCTCGTCGACCTGCTCGAGCAGGGGGAGCCCCAGACCTACGACCTCTGCCCGGCGCACGCGGACCGCACGCGCCCGCCGGTCGGGTGGGAGCTGGCCGACACGCGGCCGCCGCCGAGCGACGCCCCGCGTCGGCTCGACGACGACGAGACCGTCGAGGTCCTCGCCGCCGCGCTGCGCGGTGAGACCCCGCCGACCCGCGTCAGCGTGGTCGCCGGTGGTCTGGACGAGGAGCCCGCCGAGCCCGCCGAGGCCAGCGACGCCGCGCCCGCCGAGGACGCGTCGAGCGCCGAGGACGACGACGAGGACCCCCTGCGCGCCGCGCTGGAGGAGCTCCAGCGGATCGCGAGTCCCGAGGACGAGGCGGCGACGATGGCAGCCCCGGCGACACCGCTGCGCCGCCGGTCGACGACCCCGGCCCCACCCCCGCCCAGCGACCTGCCGGCTGCGACGGGGCCCCCGCCGCCACCACCGCCCGCGCTCGCCGACGACGCCGGCCGGGACGACCTCACGCTCTGGTGACGGCCCCCAGCGGACCTCGACGCCCACCCTCCGCGGTGGGCGTCGCCATGTCCGGGGCGGGGTCGAGCGTGGGGCTTCCGGGGCGGACGGGTGCGCGTGTGGTTCCTTGTGTGCTGGAGTTACCCAAGATGTGATCCCGGGGGCCACATGGGACTGCCCAACGAGCTCGTCGCCGACGTCCGCAACCTCGACCAGCACGAGCTGCGCCGCCTGCTGATCCTCGCCCGCGGGCTGCTGGTCGGGGTGGACGGGCCGGCTGGACCTGTCGACGCGGACGGGGCACCGCTGCACGTGACCTACCGCCAGGAGCACGTCAGGTGTGGCGCCGAGGGCTGTGGCGGGTGCCCGCACGGCCCGTACTGGTACGGCTACTGGAAGGAGGACGGCCGCACGCGCAAGATGTACATCGGCCGCAAGCTCCCCGGCGAGGAGCTCGAACCGGTCGATCCCGACGTCGGGGTCCGACCTGCCCGCAGCGGCCCGCGTGGCCTCGTCGGTCGGTCCGGGACGTCCTGAGGGCGCAGCCCGGTGCGGTGAGGATGCCCTCGGGGCACGGACGTAGCCTGCGCCGCACACGACCCACCCCCGCCCACCGGAGCGACCCCGTGCCCATCACGAGCGACGTCATCGACGCCATCTTCAAGGCCTACGACATCCGTGGCCTCGTCGACGGCCAGATCGACGAGGAGGTGGCCGAGGCCACCGGTGCGGCCGCGGCCGTGGTGCTCGGCGAGGGCGAGGGGGCGATGGTCGTCGGCCACGACATGCGTCCGTCGTCACGGCCGCTGGTCGACGCCTTCGCCCGCGGGGTGACGGCGCAGGGGCTCGACGTCGTCGACATCGGTCTCGCCTCGACCGACATGCTGTACTACGCGTCCGGGGCGCTCGGCCTGCCCGGCGCGATGTTCACCGCCTCCCACAACCCGGCGGCCTACAACGGGATCAAGCTCTGCCGTGCCGGCGCCGCCCCGGTCTCGCAGGACACCGGGCTGCGGGAGCTGCGCGACCTCGTCCTCGACGGCGGGCCGGCACCCGTCAGCGGTCCGGTCGGCACCGTCCGCCAGCGTGACCTGCTCGAGGACTTCGCCGCGCACGTGCGTGGTTTCGTCGACCTCGACGTGCTCGGCCCGGTGTCGCTGGCCGTCGACGCCGGCAACGGCATGGCCGGCCACGTGCTGCCACCCGTCTTCGCCCCACTGCCGTTCGAGGTCGAGGCCCTCTACTTCGAGCTGGACGGCACGTTCCCCAACCACCCGGCCGACCCCATCGATCCCGCCAACCTCGAGGACCTGTGCGCCGCCGTCACGGCCGGTGGCCATGCCCTGGGCCTGGCGTTCGACGGCGACGCCGACCGCATGTTCGCCGTCGACGAGAAGGGCCGGCCGGTGTCGTCGTCGCTGATCGGCGCGGTCGTCGCCGACCGGCTCCTCGAGCGCAACCCGGGCGAGACGGTCCTGCACAACCTCATCTGCTCGCACGTCGTGCCCGAGACGATCGAGGCGGCAGGGGGGACGGCCGTGCGCACCCGCGTCGGGCACTCGTTCATCAAGCAGCGCATGGCCGAGACGGGCGCCATCTACGCCGCCGAGCACTCCGGCCACCACTACTTCCGCGACAACTACCGCGCGGACTCGGGCCTGATCGCTGCCCTGGTCCTGCTGGAGGCCGTCGCCGAGGCCGGGGTCCCGCTCTCCGAGGTCGTGGCGCCCTACGACCGCTACGTCGCGTCCGGCGAGCGCAACCACCGCGTCGCCGACACCGACGGGGCGACCGCCGCGGTGGTCGCCGAGCTCGGTGACCGGGTGCTGTCCAGCGACACCGAGGACGGCCTCACCATGCAGACGGCCGACGCCTGGGCGAACCTGCGACCGTCGAACACCGAGCCCCTGCTGCGCCTCAACGTCGAGGGCGACGACGAGGCCGCGATGGTGCGCCTCCGTGACGACATCGAGGCCGTCCTCGCCCGCTTCGACGACGAGGCCTGACCGAGCGGGCGCTAGCGTTCGAGCCCCGACGAGGAGGACCGGACGATGGTTGCACTGGACGAGGAGCTGATGAAGCGGCTCGTGTGCCCCGACTGCCGGTCGCGCATGGAGCACAAGGACCGGCGCAAGGCCGTCGTGTGTCTCGGCTGCGGGCTGCAGTACCCGGCCGAGAACGGGATCCCGGTCATGCTCGTGGAGAAGTCGCGGATGTCACGCCGATGAGCCTGGGTCACGATGGATCCACGGTTGCCGACACCGCCCTCGCCCTGCGTGCACGGCTCCCGGACGGCGCCTCGCCCCGGGCCCTGGTCACGCTCGGGTCCGGTCTCGGCCCGGTCGCCGATGCCGTCCACGACCCCACGGACGTCCACGTCTCGGACCTGCCGGGCATGGTGGTGTCACGTGTGCCGGGCCACACCGCCTTCCTCCGTCACGGCTGGATCGGCGACCTGGAGGTGCTGGTCCAGCGGGGCCGCGCCCACCTCTACGAGGGCCACGACGTCCGCGATCTCGTGCGGCCGATCGAGGTTGCGGCCGAGCTCGGCGCGACCACCTTCGTCGTGACCAACGCAGCGGGGGGGCTCGACGACACGAAGCTGACCCCGGGGGACCTGCTCGTGATCGACGACCACCTGAACCTCACGGGCACCACGCCGCTCACCGGGGTGCTCCGCGACGGGGCGCCGGTGTTCCTCGACATGGCGGCTGCCTACGACCCCGTGCTGCGCGCTGCTGCCGACGAGGTCGCTGCCGAGCTGGGACAGGAGTTGCAGCACGGTGTCTACGCCGGCCTGACCGGACCGGCCTACGAGACCCAGGCCGAGGTGGCCATGCTGCGGACGCTCGGCGCCGACGTCGTGGGCATGTCCACCGTCAACGAGGTCATCGCTGCACGGGCGGCCGGCATGCGCGTCCTCGGGTTCTCGTCGGTGACGAACGTGCACGGCGAAGGCGTCGCCACCTCCCACGAGGAGGTGCTCGAGGTCGGTGCCGACGCAGCGACGCGCCTCGGGGCACTGCTGCTCGCGCTCGTCCCGCGGTTGGCCTGACGCCGTCCACAGCAGCGGCGGGCCGGTCGGGCAGCCGACACGGTCGTGCGCCACGGTGCGCCTGTGCGCCGCCTCCTCGACCTCCTCGTCCCGCCGCTGTGTGACGGCTGCGGGGTCCGTGCGCGACCACCGTGGTGCGACGCCTGCGACCGGGAGGCACGCCGGCTGCGGCCGGCAGACCCCTGCCCGCGCTGCGCGGGTCCGGCCGGTCCCGACCACCCCTGCTGGGCGACGTCGGTGCCGATCGCCGCGACCGTCGCGCTGAGTGTCTGGACCGGCCCCGTGGCCCGCACCGTCCTGCACGCCAAGCTCGCCGGTCGTCGCGAGGTCCTGGTGGCGCTGGGGGAGCGGCTGGCCCGGCTGATGGCCGCCGGACCAGCGGTCGTCGTGCCCGTCCCGACCGCGCCGCGTCGTGCCCGCCAGCGAGGACTGGACCACACCCGGGTCCTCGCAGCCGCGCTCGCCCGGGCGCTCGACCTCCCGATGGCCGCCGCCCTGCGCACGGGTGCCCGCAGCCTCGATCGCGGCGCGGCCCCGACCGGGACCCGGGAACCGCTGCCTGTCGACGCGTTCGTGCCCACCCGCCGGGCCGCGGACGTCGCCGGCCGACCGGTGCTGCTCGTCGACGACGTCGTCACCACCGGTGCGACCGTCGCCGCGGCCGCTGCAGCCCTCGCAGCCGTCGCTCCATCGGCAGTCACGGTGGCCGTGGTGGCACGAGCGGGCGCGCACCCGCTCGGCCCGTGACCCCACCGTGCGCGCGACGCGCTCACGTGTGCGGAGATCTGACCACCGCGGAACTGCCCCTCTCGGTGGGGCCCGACAGCCCCTACGTTCCCCCGTACCCGGCGAGGTGGACACCGAGCCGCAAGACCGGGTTCACCTCAGCGCCGGACAGCAGCGGGGGCATCGCGCCCTCAGCAACGATCGGAGCGCACATGCAGGTGACGGTGACGGGCACGAACTTCGATGTCCCGGAGCGGATCAAGGACGAGGCGATCGCGAAGCTCTCGAAGGTGCGGACCATCTTCGACCGCTTCATCGACATGGACATCGTGTTCACCGAGGACAACAACCCTCGGATCGAGGACCGGATCCGGTGCGAGGTCGTGCTCCACGCGAAGGGGCGCTACCTGCGGGCCGAGGCAGCCGGACCTGACGCACTCACCGCCATCGACCGGGCGGAGGCCAAGCTGGCCCGCCAGGTGCGCAAGCTGAAGACCAAGCTCGTCGACCGTCGCCGCAACACGGCGCACGTGGGCTAGCGAGGACCCCCACGCACGGGTCATGCCCGGCTGGCCCGACCGGGTCGTGCCGGCCGGGCCGATCGGTGCGTCGCCATGGGCCGAGATGGCCATGGACTCGTTACCCTCCGCCGAGACACGGGAGGCGTCGCGATGCCAGAGGACCGGATCAGGATCGTCGTCGCCGACGACCACGAGCTGTTCCGCCGGGGGTTGCGGCAGGTCCTCGAGGACGAGGACGACATCGAGGTCATCGCCGAGGCAGGTGACGGCGAGGAGGCCGTCGAGCTGACCAAGGAGCACCTCCCCGACGTCGTCGTGATGGACGTGCGGATGCCGGTGCGTTCCGGGATCGAGGCGGCGCGCCAGATCAAGGCCGACGTGCCGTCCTGCAAGATCCTCATGCTGACGATCAGCGACGAGGAGGACGACCTCTACCAGGCGATCAAGAGCGGGGCCAACGGCTACCTGCTCAAGGAGATCTCGATCGACGAGATCGGCAGCGCCGTCCGCTCCGTCCACGGTGGGCAGTCGCTCATCTCCCCCTCCATGGCCAGCAAGCTCCTCAACGAGTTCGCGGCGATGATCAAGAAGGAGGAGGAGAAGCAGCAGGCGCCGGCGCCGCGGTTGACCCCACGCGAGATGGAGGTGCTGCAGCACGTCGCGAAGGGGATGAACAACCGGGAGATCGCCAAGGAGCTGTACATCTCCGAGAACACGG